>JAIYDT010000100.1 GCA_027487355.1 Verrucomicrobiaceae bacterium | reverse complement strand
GCGGGAACATCCGGCGTGCCATCGAACACGATCTTATCCGCACCACGGAAACCGAAATACATACCGGTAAAAGATGGAGTCGCCGCAGGCGGAGCGAATCCAAGCCGGGCAGCGGTATAAAGTCTCAAGCCTTCGGCCGGTAACGAAACCGGCACCCCTTCCGGATTCTTCACCCCGAAGTACAGGTAGTGGGTATCGGTTGGCACGATGGGACCCTCCAGCGGGTGGCTAAGGTTGCGCCAAAAACCCGGATCCCAGAAGGACTTTTCCGTTTCCCTGGAAAGGTTGCTCGAAGCGACCTGTTCACCGATCAACTCGTCGTTGGGCGCTGCGTAAACGGGCAAGGCACCGAGGGCCAATGCCGCAGACCATGCACAGGGGTGAAGTCTGGACATGGAGCAGCGCAGCACATGACGACGCGGCATTGCTCTTGAAGAAAAAATCAGGTGCCCGGGGAGTTTCATAGTTGAAAGTTAACTTAGTAAAACCTTCAGCCGGAAGCGGCAGCTGCGTCGATAAAAAACTTGGATCGAGTTCAAATTCGCTGCCGGTTTTGACAAGATTTCCCGCAAAAAGGGGCTCTGCAACGAAACGGCATTCGGAGATCGGAAGACGAAATCTCACGCAGCGCCGCAACGATGCGACGAATCATGACAAGATCCCAGAACCAGTCTTCGTATCGGCGTAGGGTGAAAAACAGAGATCAGAGGATTGGATCATTCGGCCAGCCCGACCCCTTGGGTGATCAGCAAACCTGATGAAGGTCCAAGCAAATTGAGCTCTCTGGATACGGCTTCGAAGCTAGGCCCGGATACGCTACAATTGATGAAACTTTTGTTGAATTAAAGTTAATAATGATCGAGATATTACAATTAATTATTTAGATTATTCTTAATTATGAAATCATGTCGGCTTATTGAATCATTTTAAAACCAATATCTCGTCAGCACAAAGAGGCAGAGATCCCCGGCTGCCCCTCTATTTATCCCGCCCTCCGACCCTCCCATGAGCATTCTCAGCGGTCTGCACCTCAAAGGCAGCTTCCCAGCAATCGCCCTCAGCCTCGCCACCTTCGAGCGACTTGAGGAATGGAAGGTATTCCTCCAAACAAGGCGGACGCTCGGCGCTGGGCAGCATTTCACCAAGGCAGTCTCGCCGGCTTGAAGGGTGATTACCTGGAAACCCTGGGTGCCAGCCGGATGGCCACGTCGGGCGGGGCGAACCATGCAGGTGCACCAGCCATTGCCGCGCTTCCAACGAGCATCCGTACGCCGTCCGTCCCTCCGCTTCCTGAAGTTTGAGCCCCGACATCGCCGGATGGTCCGGTTTTTCCAGTATCGAAACCGATGACGGAGGATCTTGGGGAGTCAGATTCATGGAACTGTCGAACCCCGTAACCAGCCCTTCATCCCTGAAAACTGGCGAGGAGATTCTCCGACTTACACCAAGATCCCGGAACCGACTCTCTCACCGTTTTCTCATGCGTTGATCCGCACGATTCCGGATCTCCATGTGCAGAGTCCGTCCATCCGCTTTTGCCGCCATTTCAAAGGGCTCTTGTGTGACGCTGTTACTGGCCCTGAGCGCTTGTCAGGCATACTGGCCTAAGTCGCTCGATCCCCAGGCAACCGCTACCAGATTCGGGCGACGCCGACTGGATGACCCGGCGCTTCATTCGGCGATGGTTTCGGCCGGCTATTGGAAGGACAACCGGTCCTGGCCACCCTCGCCTTGGAGGCTGCGTGATCTTCAGGGAGCCGCGCTGTTGGGACATCCGGAAATCGCGGCCGCGAAGGCCAAGGCAGCCAGTGCGCGTGCCGCGATCAGCACGGCCGACACCACGCCGAACCCCGGCGTTTCCTTTTCTCCGGAACTTGGCCAGGGCAACTCGCCCTGGCTGCTCGGACTCGCCTTCGACTGGCAGATCGAAACAGCCAACAAACGTGGCGAACGGACCGCGAAGGCCCAAGCCGAGTCAAATGCCGCCGCCCTTTCCATCGCCGATACCGCGTGGTCGGTCTCATCCGGAGTGAGGGCCGCCTTGCTGGATCTCGAAACCGCAACACGTCGGCTGGAAATCCTCGAAGCACAGCGCGATAACGACACCGCCCTGGTGATGATGGTTTCCGCCCGGGTGACCGCTGGCGAGGCCCCGCGCACCGATCTCAGCGTTTATCTTTCGCAACAAAGCCGCGATCTCATCGATCTGGCCGACGGCCGCAGCAAGCTCGACAGCGCCCGCGCGAAGCTCGCCTCCGCGGTCGGCATCCCCGCCTCCGCGCTCCAGAGCACGGCGGTGTCCTTCGGGTCGCTCGACCACCTGCCCCCAACCCCGTCGGAGAGCAAACTCCGTCGAGCCGCGCTCCTGCAGCGAAGCGACATTCTCGCCGCACTTCAGGACTATGCGGCGGCCGATGCCGCGCTGCGTTTGGAAATCGCCAAGCAGACGCCCGACCTTCATCTGAATCCCGGCTACACCTTCGACCAGGGCCAATCGAGATGGGCACTCGGAGTGGGGCTCACGCTGCCGATAGATCGCAATACCGGGCCGATCCGTGAGGCGATCGCCAAACGAGACGAATCCGCCGCCGTTTTCCAAAGACTCCAGAGCGGCATCCGTGGCGAGCTCGATCAATCACTTGCCGCTTATCGCGCCGACTGCGCGCGGCTGCATGAGGTCAACTCCCTGCTCGCCACCCAGATGCAGCAGCTCGCCGATGCCGAGCGTCTCGTGAAGGCGGGAGAGACCAACCACCTGGCCGAACTCGGCGCGAGGGCACTCGTCCAACAAGCGAACCTGGCCCGCATCGACGCGCTCAATCAGGCCCAGCAATCACTCGGTCACCTCGAAGACAGCGCCCACCTATCCCTTGATGAACCTTGATCCGATGAGACATCTCCGTTTCCTCACCTGGCTGTCCGCCGCTGTGCTCTGCGCCTCGCTCTCCCACGCGGCGGAGTTCAAGGTGAAGGCCGAGGTTCAGAAACTACTCGATCTTGAAACCAAGCAGCCTGCCACGATCTCATTGCCTGCAGAATCAACAGCTTGGGCATCGGTCATCGCGCCAGCTCCCTTGATTGAACTCCTCCGCCAGAGTGAAGCCGCGCAAGCTGCAATCGACGTCACGAAGCAATCCGTCGAGCGCGCGGAGAAACTCTTTGCGTCGGGAGAACTCGTCGCGCGCAAGGACCTTGATGCCCTGCATGCGCAGTCGATCCAGGATGCGGCCGCCCGGAGGATGGTTGAGGACAAGATCGCCCTCGAATGGGGAGCGCGTTATTCAACGATGGCTGATGTCGACCGCGCCAAGCTCATCAAGGCGCTGCTGGCCGGCGAGATGGCCTTGTTGAAGATCTCGCTTTCGCGCGGAGCCGAGCCAGTGACCTCACCAGTGGCCGCCAGACTTCATGCGGAAGGTCGCGAACAATCCTCTGTTCGCTGCACCACGCTTTCTCCTGCGACCTCGGTGGACCCGGTATTTCAAGGCCAGGCCTTCATCGGTGAAATTGATAACAAGGACCACGCGCTCGCCTCCGGACTGAGTCTAACAGGCTTCATGGAACTGCCCGGAGAATCGCGGGAGGGCCTGCTCATTCCGCAGTCGGCGGTGGTCTTCCATCTCGGAAAGGCCTGGGCCTATCGGAAGGCGGGCGACGAGGAGTTCGAACGCTTGGAGGTCCCGATCGACTCGCCAGTCACCGGCGGCTGGTTCGTCGCAAAGGATGCGATCGAGGACGGTGAACTCGTCACCCGGGGTGCGCAGGCGCTGCTTTCAAAGGAGACCTTCGTTCCGGAAGAAGCCGCATCCGACGAGGAATGAAGCCGAATCTGCCGCCACCATGCTGAGCTCCATCATCCGACTTTCGCTGCGCTTTCGCGGAGTGGTCGTCGCCCTTGCCATCCTGATCCTCGCGCTGGGCATCCAACAGACGATGGAGTCCTCGCTCGATGTCTTTCCTGACTTCGTGCCTCCACAGGTGACGATCCAGACCGAGGTGCCCGGCCTCGCCCCCGAGCAGGTCGAGAAACTGGTGACCTATCCCGTGGAATCCGCTGTCAGCGGCATCGCGGGACTCGATTCGGTGCGCTCGGAATCGATCCAGGGACTTTCCGTGGTCACGGTGACCTTCGCAGAATCGAGCAACATCCTCACCGACCGCCAACTGCTCGCCGAGCGCATGACCGAGGTAGCTGGACGACTGCCGAAAGAGGCGCAGGCCCCGACGCTTTCGCCGCTGGTGTCCTCGACGATGGACCTTCTGAAAATCGGCCTGACCTCCGAGAAGACCACGCCGATGGAACTCCGCACGCTGGCGGACTGGCAGTTGAAGCCGCTGCTGCTCGCCGTGCCGGGAGTCGCCGAGGTCAGCGTGATCGGCGGCGAGGTCGAGCAGATGCAGATCCAGGTCGATCCGTTGCGCCTGGCTCAAAGCGGACTCACGCTTGCCGAAATCGTCAAGGCCGCTGGAGAAACCTCGGGCCTGCGCGGCACCGGTTACATCGAGACGCCGAATCAACGCCTCACCGTTGCGACCGATGGACAGGTCACCGATCCGATTCTGTTAGGCGGCACCATCCTCAAGGGCAGCGGCGCGAACGCCGTCCGCCTTCGCGATGTGGCGAAAATCGTGAAAGCTCCGGCTCCGAAATTCGGCGATGCGATCATCATGGGGAAACCCGGTGTACTGCTGGCGATGACGAGCCAGTACGGGACCAACACACTCGAAGTCACCCGCCGCGTCGAGCAGGTGCTGAAGGACTTCCAGACCTCGTTCGACAAGCAGGAGATCACGCTTCACCACGGACTCCATCGCCCGGCGAACTTCATCGAGATCGCACTCGAACACATCGGCCACTCTCTCGCGATCGGCGCTTTGCTGGTGATCGCCGTGCTTTTTCTTTTCCTCCGCAGTCCGCGCACGGCGCTGATCTCGTTCCTCTCGATTCCCCTCTCGCTGCTGTCCGCGATCATGGTGTTCCGGGCCTTCGGCGTGACGCTGAACACGATGACGCTCGGTGGCTTCGCCGTGGCGATCGGCGTGGTGGTTGACGATGCGATCATTGATGTGGAGAACATCGTTCGAAGGCTCCGTGAAAACGCGGTGGCCACGAATCCCCAGCCCGTGTCGAAGGTGATACTCGATGCCTCGGTCGAGGTCCGTGGCGCAATTGTTTACGCCACCCTCATCGTCACCGCCGCCTTCCTGCCGGTGTTCCTGCTGGGTGGCATCCAAGGGCGGTTTTTCCTTCCGCTCGGACTGGCATTCGTCATGGCCACGCTCGCCTCTCTGCTGGTCGCGATCACGGTGACGCCCGCGCTTTGCTCGCTGCTGTTAGGGAAGCTGAAGGAAGATCGGGAGCCGTTCTACCTGCGCGCCCTGAAGCGGGTCCACGGCTGGCTGTTAGGCGGAGTCGCACGCTTTCCGAAGCTGACCTTTCTCGCCGCGCTGATCGTGCTCGGCGGAGTCGCGGCCCTGTTGCCGCTGTTTAAGACCGAATTCCTCCCGGACTTCAAGGAAGGGCATTTCGTCCTGCAACTCTCGGCGGTTCCCGGCACCTCGCTGCCGGAAATGACACGGCTCGGAACCTCGCTTTCGCATGAACTGCTGGAGGATCCCCGCATCCTCAGTGTGGTGCAGCAGGCCGGTCGATCGGAACAGGGAGTCGACACCTGGGGGCCGGAGCGCTCGGAGTTCCACATCGAGCTGAAGCCCGGTATCGGTACCGACGAAGCCGCCGCACAGGATGATATCCGCGATCTGGTCGGGAAATTTCCTGGGACACAATCGGAGGTGCTGACCTTCCTCGGCGACCGCATCAGCGAGACGATCAGTGGCGAGACCGCCGAGGTGGTGCTGAGCCTTTATGGTGAAGATCTCGATGCACTGGAAGCGCGCGCCAACGAAATCGCCGGGGTGCTCGGCAAGGTGAAAGGCACTTCGGACGTGATCGTTCAGGCCGCCGCGCAATCGCCACGGATGGAAGTGAAACTCAAGCCCGCCGCGCTGGAGCGCTACGGCCTGCGTTCCGCCGAAGTGCTCGATTCGATCGAGACCGCGTTCCAGGGCAACGAGGTCGCGAGGCTTTATCAAGGCAGCCAGGTGATCCCTCTCACCGTCAACGTAGGCGGGAATTCCAACGACGTCGGCAGTCTAGCCGGACTTCCTTTCCTCACGTCCAACGGTGAGCTGCTGCACTTCCGCGATGTGGCAGATGTGTTCCCATCCTTCGGTCGATCGTCCATCCAGCACGAAGGAGGACTCCGCCGCCAGGTCATCACCTGCAACACCCGCGACCGCAGCGTTTCCGAAGTCGTCGCGGAGGCAAAGAAGACGATCGCTGAGAAAGTGAACCTTGATCCCGGCATGCACCTGATCTTCACAGGTGCCGCCGAGGCGGAGGCTGCCGCGCATCGCAATCTGATCGCCTCCACCACCCTCGCCCTGATCGTCATCGTGATCTTGTTGTGGATCGTGTTCCGCTCAGGCCGAAACGTGGCAATCGTTCTGCTGAACCTGCCCTTCGCCCTGATCGGTGGCGTGGTAGCGCTTTATCTCAGTCGCCAACCGATCTCGCTCGGCGCGCTGGTCGGAATGGTCACGCTCTTCGGCGTGAGCACCCGCAATGCAATCATGATGTTGTCCCACTACGAACACCTCGTTCTAACAGAGGGCGCTCCCTGGAACCTCAGGACCGCCCTGCGCGGGGCGGGTGAGCGCGTGATCCCGGTGATGATGACCGCCATGGTCACGGCCCTGGCCCTGCTTCCAATCGCCCTGAAACCCCAGGCAGCGGGTCAGGAGATCGAGGGCCCGATGGCCATCGTGATCCTCGGCGGACTGATCTCCTCCACCTTCCTGACCCTGGTCCTGCTGCCCTCGATAGCCTTGAAATTCGGACGTTTCAGGCTGCGTTCAGCCTGAGCACGAACTCGATCTCGTTCTCCGCCTTTCCCCTCCTGCATTCGAGGGAGCCGCCCATGGAGGTTGCCGCATCGAGACTCAGCGTGAGCCCGATGCCCAGGTGGGCACTCGAATCATGGCGCGAGGCCTCCTGTCGGAAAAGCGGCTCGAACAAACGATCCGGTTCGGCCGGCATCGCATCCACCGCGTTGATGAATGTCATCTCCACCTGCCCCACGCCATGACTCACCCGCACCCGGATCTCACCGGATTGGCGTCCGTGACTCACCGCATTGTCCAGCAGGTTGTTCAGGATCACCCGGATCATGGGCCGGTCACCAAGCACAATCAATCCACTCTTGGGCACCTCCTCCTCGATCAGCAGGCCTCGTTCACGGGCTCGGGCGTAGAAGCGCGACAGGCATTCATGAAGCAACTCCGCCAGATCCACCCTTTCGATCTGATCCGGATCGATGAACCTCCCCGTTCTCGCCAAGGAAGACAGGCGCTGCACCAGCTCCCCCAACTGGAGTGCAGCCCGGTGGCATGTCCGCAAGTGGTTCTCGTAGTCATCCGACTCGCGCTTCCTCGACAAGGCCAGATCAGTGGTCGCCCGCAGGCCCGCGATCGGCGTCCGCAGCTCGTGGGCGGCATGACGGACGAAGTCGCGCTCGCGCTTCCGCGTTGCCGCCACTCTCGCCAGCAAGCT
>JAIYDT010000236.1 GCA_027487355.1 Verrucomicrobiaceae bacterium | reverse complement strand
GTGGGTGGCGATGACGTCGGCGAGGATGTCGCGCTCTTCAGTTTCCAGATAGACGCCGTCGTGGCAGCAGGTGGCGCGACAGTCGGCGAGCTCGCAAATTCTCAGCGGCTTCTCAAAGGCCTCATGATCCACCCGAGCCTCGCGGATTTGTCGGGCGAGTTCGTTTTGAATGGAGGGAAAGGCGATCATTTCAGGTGGAAGTTGGGAACCGCGAAAGGACGCCAATCGACGCGAATCCTGGATGATTCCGAAGAGCTTTTCAACCACGGATGAACGCAGATGGACACGGATGGAAGAGGGATTGGCTCTGAATGATGATGCGATTCAAGAGTTCTGAATCTGTGCCCGTTCATCCGTGGTTTTTCAATCGCCTGCCAACGCGCTGAACCCGCAGAACAGGCGGGAGTTTTCCGGCGGGGTTGGCTGGAGCGGGGCCTCATGGTCGAGATGGTCCTGGCAGGCGGAGTGGAATTCCTCCGGCGTGCGCGCGCGGAGGATGCGGTGGCTGAAGTTCTCATCGATGCCCTGCGTGATGTAGACCATCGTCTTTTTCATGCGCTGGATGTGGGCGTTCGGATCGAAGCGCTTGGTCTCGCGGGCGAGTTCGTCGTGGAGCTCATTGACGTAGTCGAGCAGATCGCGATGGCTTGGCACCGGCGGAGGGGTTCCGGAAAAGGCGGCACGGAATTGATCGAAGATCCATGGATTCCGGATCGCGCCGCGACCGATCATCAGGCCGGCGGCATTCGATCGTGCTAGGTAGCCGAGGCCGGTGGGGACATCGACGACGTTGCCGTTCGCGATGACCGGGCAGGAAAGCGTCTCGACGGCGAGCTTCACGCAGTCGGGATGGACGGGCGATTGGTAGCGCTCGGCAACGGTGCGGCCGTGAATGGCGAGCGAGTCGATGGCGTGCTTGCGGAAGATCTCCAACAGCCGGGGAAACTCGTCGGCCTCGTGATAGCCGACGCGGGTCTTCACGGTGAATCTCCCGGGAATGGCCTCGCGGAGGGCCCCGAGGATTTCATTGATGCGATCGGGATTTCTGAGCAGTCCTCCACCGGCGTCTTTCTTGCAGACGACGGGCGCGGGGCAGCCGAGGTTGAGGTCGATGCCGGCGACGTCGTGCTTGAGCAGGTCTTTCGCGGTTCTAACAAGTGACGGGATATCATGACCGATCATCTGCGCGAACACGGGGCGGCCGGTCTCGTTTTCCCGAATGGATCGCAGGATATAGGGCTCGATTTTCGAATCCGGATGGACGCGAAAATACTCGGTTACGAACCAGTCGGGCCCGCCGCGGCGGGTGATGACGCGCATGAACGGCAGGTCGGTCACGTCCTGCATCGGGGCGAGGACGAGGGCGGGTCGGCCGTTGGGAAGGAGGGACTGCATCAGGCAGGCCGGATCATTTCAAACTGGTCGCCTGTGTGGCAGTACCAATTCGGCGAGGCCATGCGGCCGACCGGGTGGTAGAGGTCGGTGCGGATGCGGGCGGTCTCAGGGTCGTAGAGATCATCGCGGACGTGGGTTCGCTGGATGAGTCCGAAGATGATGCGGTTTTCCCCGATGAGCTGGATCGAGTGGACCTTGCACTCGAATGAGGCGGGTGCCCCGGCGATCCGCGGGGTGGCGATGGTGGTGGAGGGGAGCAAGGCGAGGTCTTCGCGCAGGGCCTCGCTTTCGCCGGGAGGCAGGGCGGCGGCGGTGCGGTTCATGGCTTCGGCGAGGGGTTCGTCGACGAGGTTCACGACGAATTCGCCACGGTCGCGGGCGTTGCGGGCGGAGTCTTTCGGCGTGCCGTCATCGCGGTCGCCGGGGCAGAACATCAGAAGTGGCGGCTCGGTCCCGACGAGGTTGAAGAAGGAAAAGGGCGCGACATTGACCGAGCCGTCGGGATTGAGCGTGGTGACCCAGGCGATGGGGCGTGGGCAGATCAGGGAGGCGAGGATGGGGTAGGCGCGGTCTTCGAGGGCTCCGGTGAAGTTCAGTTCCATGAAGACCGACGAGAAACCGGGAGGGTCAGGAACGCAAGGGCGGGTCGTTTGTTCAAAAAAGTTTGAACAAACGCCTGAGAACCGCTATGGACTGCTGCATGGCGACGTCGCCCGAGCAAGAAAGCGAGACATCAAGTTCCTTGGAGGGACTTGAGCGGCAGATCGTGGACCTGTTTGTAGACGGCGTGAGGGTTCTTGGGCTGCCTCGATCGATCGGGGAAATTTACGGCGTCCTGTTCGTTTCCCCGACGCCTCTCGCGTTGGATGACCTGGTGGAAAAGCTTGGCATCAGCAAGGGCTCGGCCAGTCAAGGCGTGCGGGCCTTGAAGGGGCTGGGTGCGGTCCGTGAGGTGGAGGGAAATGGCGAGCGGCGGACTTATTTCGAGCCGGCGGTGGATCTGAAGCGCTTGGTCGGCGGATTCATCCGCGAGCAGGTGCGCCCGCACATCGAGAGCGGCAAGAAAAAGATCAGCAAGTTGGCGGAGGCCGCAAGGGAGGAGCCGGATCCGGAGCGTCGGGCATTTTTCCAGGAACGGGTGGCGCGCATCGACAACTGGACGCGCCGCGGCGGTCAGGTGTTGCCACTTCTGCAACGTATTCTCGGCGAATGAGTGAGGTGCCGGACAGTGCCTGGTATTGCGTGAAGGCGCAGACGAAGCGCGAGCACATCGCAGCCGGGCATTTGCGCGAACTGGAGGGTGTGGAGGTGTTTTGCCCGCGTCTGCGGTATCGAAAGGCCACACGGCGTGGGAAAATCTGGTGGGTTGAGCCGATGTTTCCCGGCTACCTCATGGCGAAGTTCGACCTGATGAACCAGGAACGTGCAGTCACCTTCAGCCAAGGCGTTCGCGGGTTGGTGCGCTTCGGCGACAAGATCCCGCCGGTGCCTGACGAATTTGTCACGGCGCTACGTCATGAGATTCTCGAGCGGGAAAAGGCCGATGGGGATGTTCTCACCCTCAACACGGTCATCGACGTGGGCGAGGAAGTGGAAGTGGCGGTCGGACCGTTCCAAGGCATGCGGGGTCAAGTGCTTGCGGTGGCTCCGGCTGTCGAGCGGGTGAAAGTCTTGCTGGAGTTTCTGGGTCAACAGAACGCGGTCGATCTCGATCTGTTCTCGATCCTCCTGCCCCGGCGGCCGATTCCGTGAGACAGCGGTCGGTTGAGGATTTGATCGCCGGAAGTGGTTTGTTCATTTTTTGTTGAACAAACCTGCGGATTGCAGAGGATGGCGGCGTCGAAGCCGCATTTTGCACCGTTTCGCCTAGATCCTCTGATTTTAGCCCCATGGTTTTCTTCGAGTTACGAAGAATCGACCAAGGGCGGCAGCGTCACCAAGCCTTCCTACGACCTATGAGCGTCAAGTCAACATCCTCCCAGCAGGGCAAAACCGCAGTCGTGACAGGCGGCGCGGGATTTGTGCCATCCCACCTCATCGAGCGCCTTCTTCATGACGGCTTGAAGGTGATCGCCCTCGACAACTTCGTCACCGGGCACCCCCGCAATCTGGCGCATCTCGAAGGGAATGAGAATTTTCGCTTCATCGAACACGACGTTTCTCTGCCCTTCGACGTCGAGGGCCCTGTGGACTACGTGTTCCACATGGCCTCGCCCGCCAGCCCGATCGACTACGTCAAGATCCCGATCGAGACCCTGAAGGCAGGCTCCTACGCCTCACACAATGCGCTCGATCTGGCTCTTGCGAAGGGTGCCACCTATCTCGTCGCCTCCACGTCCGAGGTATACGGCGACCCGGAGATCCACCCGCAGCCGGAAAGCTACTGGGGAAATGTCAACTCGATCGGCGTCCGCAGTTGTTATGACGAGGCGAAGCGCTACGCCGAAGCGGCCACCATGGCTTACCATCGCGCCCACGGGCTCGACACGAAGATCGTCCGCATTTTCAACACCTACGGCCCGCGCATGCGTCTGGATGACGGTCGCGTGGTGCCGGCCTTCATTGGCCAGGCCCTGCGTGGCGAGCCGATGACGCTGTTCGGCGACGGTTCGCAAACGCGTTCGTTCTGTTACGTGTCTGACCTCGTCGAAGGCATCTGGCGTCTCGCGCGTTCGGAGACCCACGAGCCGGTCAACTGCGGCAACCCCCATGAAATGACGATCCGGCAGTTCGCGGAGGAGATCGCCCGGCACTTCGGGCTGGAGCTCAATGTCGTAGAGCAGCCGCTGCCGCCCGACGATCCGAAGGTGCGTAAGCCTGACATCACCCGCGCGAAAGCCGTGCTTGATTGGCAGCCCGTCGTTCCGTTCGACGAGGGGATCGCCAAGACGATCGAGTATTTCCGCGGTTTTGTGGGTTCCACGTCGCATTGATGTCTTCCGAGCAGCCCATCGACTTCCTGATCGTTGGAGCCGGTTTCTCCGGTCTGGTGATCGCGGAGCAGCTGTCCAACGCAGGTTGGAGATGCGTCATTGTTGATAAGAGACCGCATGTAGGAGGGAATGCCTACGACTACCGGGACGAGGCAGGGGTGCTGATCCATCCGTATGGACCTCACTATTTCAGGACCAACTCGCCACGGATCGTCGATTACCTCTCCCGCTTCACCGACTGGCACCCGGTCGAGTACCAGGTGAAAAGCTTCTCAGATGAGCGGTACTGGACCTTTCCGATCAATCTCGACACCTTCGAGGAACTCCTCGGCCGCTCCTCCACGACGGAGGAATTCGAGTCATGGCTTGAGGAAAAACGGGAGCCGGTCGAGGTGCCGAAAAACTCCGAGGAGGTCATCGTTTCCCAGGTGGGCCGCGAGCTCTACGAGCGGTTCTTTGAAGGTTACACCCTGAAACAGTGGCAGCGGCATCCGCGCGATCTCGACCCTTCCGTCTGCGGGCGGATCCCGATCCGAACCAACCGCGACCGTCGATATCTCCGGGAGGAGTTTCAGGCCCTGCCGAGCGAAGGCTACACGGCCATGTTCCAGCGGATGATCTCGGCCTCTCCGGGCCTTGAGGTTCATTTGGATCTGGATTTCCACGAGGCAAAGGTCCGCTGGCCCCACCGACATCTGGTTTTCACCGGACCCATCGATGAATACTACGACCGCTGTTATGGCCCGCTTCCCTACCGGTCGCTGCGCTTTGAACACGAAAGCTTCACGGCCGAACAACTGGTGGAGCGGGAATCCATTTCCGGGAAAAGGAATCACTGGCAACCGGAGATGCAGGTGAACTACCCGGACGCGGAGGTGCCCTTCACCCGGATCGTGGAGATGAAACATGCCACCGGTCAGGAGATCGAGGCCACCACGATCGTCCGGGAGTTTCCAGAGGCCTGGGAGCCCGGGAAAGAAGCCTTCTATCCGATTCCTGCAGAGGACGCCAAGGCCGCCTATCGGCGCTATGCGGAACTGGCGGAGAACGAACAAAACGTTTCGTTCGTGGGTCGACTCGCCACCTACCGCTATTACAACATGGATCAGGTCACCGGCATGGCCTTGACCGAAGCCGCGAAGCTGATCGAGCGCTTCGGAGCTGCCACGCACGCATGAGTCTCCAGGAAAAACTCAAGGATCGCAGCGCCGTCATCGGCGTCGTCGGTCTCGGCTACGTCGGCCTGCCGCTCGTGCTGGCCTATGCCCGCGGCGGGATCCGTGCGGTGGGTTTCGACATCGACACGGCGAAGTCCGATGCCATTCATGCCGGCCGCAGCTACATCAAGCACATCCCGTCCGAACACATCGCGGAGGCCCTCGCTGCCGGAACCCTCGATGCCACGACGGATTTCGCCCGTGTTTCCGAATGCGATGCCATCATCCTCTGCGTGCCGACGCCGCTCGATCACCATTTCGAGCCGGATCTGAGTTATGTCATCGACACCATCGAGTCGGTGGTTCCCCACATGAAGGCGGGCCAGGTGGTCAGCCTCGAAAGCACCACCTATCCCGGCACCACGGATGAGGAACTCCTGAGCCGGGTCGAAGCCGCTGGATTCAAGGCAGGTGAAACGGTTTACGTCGTTTATTCCCCCGAACGCGAGGACCCGGGCAATCCGAAGTTCTCCGCGACGAACATCCCGAAGGTCGTCGGTGGCATCACGCCCGCCTGCCTTGACGCCGGAGTCGCCCTCTACGGCGCGGTCTTCGAACAGGTTGTGCCGGTCAGTTCCTGCAAGGTCGCCGAGCTGACCAAGCTCCTCGAAAACATTTTCCGCGCGGTGAACATCGGGCTCGTCAACGAGCTGAAGATCGCCGCAGACGCGATGGGCATCGACATCTGGGAGGTCATCCGCGCCGCCTCGACCAAGCCCTTCGGCTTCACTCCCTTCTATCCCGGACCTGGCCTCGGCGGTCACTGCATCCCGATCGATCCCTTCTATCTAACCTGGAAAGCCCGCGAGTATGGTGTCCACACCCGCTTCATCGAGCTGGCCGGGGAAATCAACCGCTCGATGCCGAAGTACGTCGTCAATCGTACCATGGAGGCCCTCAACACCAAGGGCAAGGCAGTCAATGGCAGCCGCATCCTGATCCTCGGACTCGCCTACAAGGCCAACGTCGATGACATGCGGGAGTCTCCGACCTTCGAACTGCTTGATCGTTTCAAGTCCCTTGGCGCGGTGGTCGATTTCCACGATCCGCACATCCGTGTCATCGGCCCGACCCGCGAGCACATGGCCTGGGCCGGAAAGGAATCCGTCGCGTGGTCGCCGGAGAACATCGCATCCTACGACTGCATCGTGATCTCCACCCATCACGCCGCCTTCAACCTCACCGAGCTGGCCGCTTCCGCCGATCTGATCATCGACACAAGGAACGCCATGGCCGCCATCGCCACCCGCGAAGGCCAGGTCCTGAAAGCCTAGTCTTCTCTTGAGTCTTGAATCTTCAAGTCTTGCCTCTTCTCCCATGCCCGTCCCCCTTCTAGACGTCAACGCCCAGAATCTCCCGCTCGAAGCCGAGCTGAAGGAGGTCTTCGAGCGCGTCCTGCATACCGGTCGGTTCATCCTTGGAGATGAGGTCGATGCCTTCGAGGCCGAGTGCGCCGCGCTTGTCGGTGCGAAACACGCGATCTCGATGTCCTCCGGCACCGATGCGCTGCTCGCCGCGTTCATGGCCCTGAACCTCGGGCCCGGCGATGAAGTGCTCTGCCCGGCTTTCACCTTCTTTGCGACCGCCGGCTGCATTGCCCGCACGGGAGCCACGCCGGTGTTCTGCGACGTCTGCCCGGTCTGCTTCAACATCGACCTAGACTCCGCCGCAGAGCGCCTGACTTCGAAAACGAAGGCCATTGTTCCCGTCCACCTCTTCGGCCAGTCCGCGGCGATGGATGAGGTGATGGCCTTTGCGAAGCAGCATGGGCTCGCCGTGATCGAGGATGCGGCGCAGGCGATCGGCTCGACCTACAAGGGCGTCGGCTGCGGCACCATCGGCGACTACGGTTGTTATAGTTTTTTCCCGTCGAAGAATCTCGGTGGCTTTGGCGACGGCGGCCTGATCACCACCAACGACGATGCCCGGGCCGAGCAGCTCAAGCAGCTCCGCAACCACGGGATGCATCCGAAGTATCATCATTCCTTCGTCGGCGCGAACTTCCGCATGGACGCGCTGCAGTGCGCCCTGCTTCGGGTGAAGCTCCGCCACTATGCGGAATACACGGATGGCCGCCGCCGCAACGCCGCGTTCTACACGGAGAATTTGTCGGCCTTGTCCGGTGTTTCGATCGCCCGCGAGTCCGACTGCTGCTGCCCGGAAGGCCAGGCCGCCCGTCTTGAGAGGGAGGGCATCCGCCTTCTACTGCCTGTCTCGTACCAGCACAATGGCCACATCTGGAACCAATACACCCTGCGGGTGATCGGGGATGGCCGGCGCGACGCGTTGAAGCAGCACCTCATCGACAAGGGCATCGGCTGCGAGGTCTATTACCCCGTGCCGCTGCACCGCCAGGAGTGCTTCCAATCCCTTCCCGCGCAAGCCATCCAGGCCTGTCCGGTGTCCGAACGTCTCGCCACCGAGGTGCTCAGCATCCCGATCTATCCCGAACTGGTGGAAAGCCAGCGTCAGGAGGTCGTCGAGGCCATCGCGGGCTTTCTTTCCTGAACGTGTCTTCCGACTCGATGAACCAACCCGATTATCGAGTTCTCATGGCGGGAGTGGTTCCGCCACCCGTGCACGGGGCGTCGCTCGCCACGCGGGCCTTGTTTGATGCGGACCTGGCTCCGGTTTCAAAAATCCTCCTGGAGATCCGCTCGAGCACGAATCTGGAGAACGTCGGCAAGGCCTCGATTGGGAAAGGCCTCGGACTGATCGCACTGGTCGCCCGCTGCATCCGGTTGAAGCTCACGAAAGGTGGCCGTGTTCTCTACTACACTCCTGGTAGCGCGTCCTTTGTTCCCTTCGTTCGTGACGTGTTGTTCCTCGGCCTGTGCCGTCCGTTTTTCACCAAAACCGTCCTTCATTATCACTCCGGCGGACTCCCGGATTACCTCGCGGCCAGCCCGGTGAGGAATTTTCTCGGGCGCTGGATCTACGGTCGAGGTGCTTGGGCGGTCAGCCTTTCCAGACACACACCCGTCCCGGGACTGGCCTTCGG
>JAIYDT010000281.1 GCA_027487355.1 Verrucomicrobiaceae bacterium | reverse complement strand
CTCATTGATCTTCTGGAAGGCTGCGGGGGAAATCAGCGCGGGATCGAGGGCGGTCGGGAGCGCCTTGTTGGCGGCGGCGGAGTCCGGCTTGGTGGCGTCGAACTTCAGATCGAGCACTCGGCTGAGCTCGGTGAGTGCGGCCTTGGGATCCTGATCGTAGGCGAGGAGGATGCGACGGTTCTCCAAGGTGGCGAGGCCGGAGTCCGGGATGGGATTCTTCGATGTCTTCGAAGCCGCTTTCCATGCGGTGATGGTGTCGGCGTATTCCTTTTCGCGGCCGTTGAGCTGGTGATCGAGGGCGGTGAAGAAGAAGTGGTCGCGGGTTCCGGGCGTGAGGGTGGCGATCGCTGCGGTGCGCGTGGCGGGATCCGCAAAGCACTCGCGGAAGAGATCCGGGTTCGCGCGGAGGGCAAGAGTGGCGAACAAGAGGATGAGCAGAATTCTCATGGTTAGTATCCTAGCCGACATCTCTCGGTGGAAAAGGAAGGAATGGAGATGGAGGATCTCATCTTCATTGGAGGGACGTGGGTGGCCCGCTCGCAGCAGACTTTCTTCACGGGAGGGCTGCCCGTGGCACTCTTCCACAACCCTCACCCGCCGCTCGAAACCTACGAGAGGAGTAGTAGTTCGGCGCGGATTCCAAGACGATGATAATACCAGGGCGCAATCCCCTGCTCAGCCCGGTTCCTCGTCGATCTCCGGGGCCTTCGGCAGCTTGTCCACTTCCTGAAGCAGGTTGATGACCCCTACCCCGCGCTCGGCGGAACTGTCGTAGCGGAAGCTGAGCACCGGCGTGGATTTCAGGACGATCCGCTTCATGATCTTGGATTGGATCGCACCGTGGTCGTGATTGAGCTTCTCGATCACTCCCGCCGCGCTGCCGCCGAGAACGCTGATCCAGACCTTGGCCTCCTTCAGGTCCTGGGTGGTCTCGATGTCGTTCACGGTCACGAGCTTGCCATGCCACTCGTAATCCTTCTGCACCACCGCGCTGATTTCGCGGCGGAGGAGTTCATTCACACGGTCAAGGCGCTTGGACATGGGAGGGAAGAAAATTCTAAATTCTAATTTCTAGATTCGAAACGAAGAGGAGGAAGACGAAGGCGTGCTCTTCGTTTCGTATTTCAGATTTCGAATTTCGGATTTCCGCGCAGCGGCTCAGAGCGTCTGCGGGATCTTTTCGAGGGTGTAGCACTCGATGATGTCGCCTTCCTGGTAGTCGCTGAAATCGCCGAGGCGGATGCCGCATTCGTAGCCGATCTTGACCTCCTCGACTTCGTCCTGGAAGCGGCGGAGGGTGGACATCTTGCCATCGAACACCGGGATCTTGCCGCGCATGACGCGGGCGTGCGCCTTGCGGTGAACACGGCCGTCGGTGACGTAGGATCCGGCGGACTTGCCCTTGGAAAGCTTGAACACCTTGCGGACCTCGGCGTGACCGATGATCTTCTCACGGGTGAGCGGATCGAGCAGACCGAGCATGGCATCGCGCACCTGGTCGATGAGTTCGTAAACGATCGAGTAGAGCTTGATCTGAACGTCCTCGGACTTGGCGGCCTTCACGGCCTTCGCCTCAACCTTGACGTTGAAGCCTAGCACGATGGCGTCGGTGGACCCCGCATACTGAATGTCGGACTCGGTGATCGGACCGGCACCCGCGGTGATGAAAATGCATTCGACTTTCTTCGATTCGATCGCGAGGACGGCCTTCTTGATCGCCTCGACAGAACCTTGGACGTCGCATTTGAGGATCAGCTTGAGCTGGGCCTTTCCGGCACCTTCGTGGACCATTGTGAAAAGGTCCTCCATGCGGGTGCGATGCTGAGGAACGAGACGGGCGAGACGCTGCTCCTCCTGACGCTCGGTGGAGAGAGCCTTTGCCTCGCGCTCATTCTTCATCTCGGTGAGATGATCGCCGACGTTTGGCAGTTCATCGAAGCCGATGACTTCGACCGGCATGCCCGGAGGTGCGGCCTTCACGGCTTCGCCACGATCATTGAGCATGCCACGGACCTTGCCGGCAAAAGGACCGCAAATGAAGGGAGATCCGATCTTGAGGGTTCCGGACTCGACGATGACCGTGGCGGTGACGCCGCGCCCCTGAACGATACGGGCCTCGATGACGGCGGCGCGGGCGGTGCCCTTGGGATTCGACTTCAGTTCGAGCACCTCGGCCTGGAGGGCCATGAGTTCGAGAAGGTCGTCGATGCCCATTCCAGTGAGCGCGGAGACTTCGGCAAATTCGGTATCGCCCCCGAAGTCGGTGGTCTGAAGGCCCTGCTCGGCGAGCTGGGTCTTCACCCGCATCGGGTTGGCAGCGGGCAGGTCGCACTTGTTGATGGCGACGATGATGGTCTTCTTGGCGGCCTTGGCGTGCTTGATGGCCTCCAGGGTCTGGGGCATCAGGCCGTCATCGGCGGCGACGACGAGCACCACGATGTCCGTGATGTCGGCGCCGCGGGCGCGCATGTCGGAGAAAATCGCGTGGCCCGGAGTGTCGAGGAAGGTGATCAGGTGCTTGTTGTGCTCCACCTGATAGGCCCCGATGTGCTGGGTGATGCCACCGGCTTCACCTGCGGCGATCTTCGAGTTGCGGAGCTTGTCGAGCAGGGTGGTCTTGCCGTGATCGACATGGCCCATGATCGTGATGATCGGCGGGCGGGTCTTGAGCTGGTCTTCCGGCTCCTCCTTGACGACTTCCGGCTCCTTGATGACTTCCTCGATCTTGTGCACGCCACCGCCTTTTTCGCGTTTTTCGCGGGCAAAGCGGAAGCCGTGGACCTCGCAAACCTTGGCCGCGATCTCGGGATCGATCGGCTGGTTCTGGTTGACGAAAACGGACAGCTTGATGAGGTCCGCCATCACTTGGAACGGCTTCAAGCCGAGACGGGTGGCGAGCTCGCTGAGCAGGATCGGCGGCTTGATGATGACGAGCTTCGGATCATCGGGATCCTCGACGATCTCTTCCACCACCGGTGCGGCCGGGGGCGGCGGGGCCGCAGCAGCGGCGGCGTCGGCCACAACCTTGGCTTCGACCGCGATCTCCTCGTCGCGCAGCTTCGAGATCGTCGGCAGGACCGACTTCCCGGGCTGGGCGGTCTTGCGGACCTTGGGCTTCTTCTCCTCCGCGAAAAGGTCCAGAGCCTCCCGTTTGGCATCGTCCACCGTTTTCACCGTCGAGGCCTCAACGCGCTGGCGTTCACGGCGCGATGGCTTCTTCTTGTCCTCGATCAGATCGAGAACCTTCGGTTTTTCGGGAGTCTTGTCGCTGTCTTTGGGCATCAAACGTTGCTACTGGTTGCGAGGGAATAAAAGCTGGGATGAAAATCAGACGTCGGATGCGACCAAGGCGCGAGCCTTTTCGAGGATCGTTTCCGCCTCATCGTCGGTGATCCCGAGGGCACCGGCAATGTAGTCTGCGGGCATGTCCACGACAAGCTCGGCGGAGGCACCACCGGCGAAAGTGAGTTTTTCGGCAAGCGCATCGGTCAGGCCGAGTTGTTCGCCAAGCGTGTGGGCAGCTCCGCCGATCTTGGCCTTGAGCTGCTCTTCCTTCGACTCGTCCTTGCGGACCTGCACATCCCAGCCCATCAGGCGGGAGGTGAGGCGGGCGTTCTGGCCCTTGCGTCCGATCGCCTTGCTGAGATCGATTTCATCGACCGTGACATTCACCACCTTGGCGGGCTCATCGACGGTGATCGAGCGGATCTCGGCGGGCTTGAGGGCCTCCTTGACGAACTCACGCGGGTCCTCGCTCCAGCGGATGATGTCCACCTTCTCGTTGTTGAGCTCGCGGACGATGTTCTTCACCCGCGCTCCACGGAGGCCGACGCAGGCGCCGACGGGATCGACCTTGGGGTCGTTGCTCCAGACGGCGATCTTGGTGCGGAAACCGGCTTCGCGGGCGACGCCACGGATTTCCACGGTGCGGTCGGAAATTTCATTCACCTCGGCCTCGAACAAGCGGCGGACGAAGTTCGGGTGGCTGCGGGAAAGGATGATCTCAGGTCCACGGCCTTCGTTTTCGACGGCGAGGACGTAGGCGCGGATGCGGTCGCCGATGTTGTACTCCTCGCCCTGCACGCGCTCGCGGTTCGGCATGATGCCCTCGAACTTGCCGAGGTCGATCATCACGTCATTGCGCTCGAAGCGGCGGACAGTTCCGGAAACGACGTCGCCGGCGCGATCCTTGAACTCCTCATAGATCATCTCCTTCTCGGCCTGGCGGAGACGCTGCATCATCGTCTGCTTGGCGGTCTGGACGGCGATGCGTCCGAAGTCCTTCGGCGTGACGTTGAATTCCTGGATGTCGCCCACCTGGGCGGAGGCGTTCTTCTTCGAAGCAGTGGAAAGGGGGACTTCGTTGAACTTGTCGCTGTGGTCCTCATCGGCCACCACGGTGAGGCTGGCCCAGATCTTGGTTTCGCCCTTCTTGGTATCAACGGCGGCGCGCAGGGTCTCGATGGCGTCGGCTCCCGGAACCATCTTCCGATAGGCGGAAATGAAGGCATATTCCAGGGCGGCAACGACCTTGTCCCGGTCGATGCCTTTTTCCTTCTCGTAGTAGTCGATGAGGGCGACGATGTCGTTGGTCATGGCGGGCGGTGGCTAAAATCGGCGCTTGAGAGATCCATAGACGCAAAAGAGTGGGTGAAAGACCCACTCCCATCTTGCGCTAGAAGCTTGTGCGGCGCTCCGCGTATCCCGGAAATCCTTGACTTGCAAGTGGAATCTGGACTTGGCGGGGAAGACCGATCCGCGTTCTCTGAAAGCGCCCTGATCTCCATGAGCCAACCCCGAGCCATCTTTCTCGATGCCGCCGACACCCTCTTCGAGCTCGCGGAGCCGGTGGCCGCCGTTTACTCCCGTTGTTTCGGGCAGGCTGGATATCGAGTGGGTGAGGACGATGTCCGCAGGGCCTTCGGGCAGGTGTTCCCATCGCTGCCCCCGCCAGATTACGACTCAGCCCCGGATGGCGACTCGGCCGAACGCGCTTGGTGGAGGGAGGTGGTGAGGCAAACCGCCAGCCGGTGTGGCGTGAGGCCCGAGGAAAATGGGTTCGAGACGCTCTTTTCGGGGCTCTTCTCCCACTATGCGAGCGGTGCGGCGTATCGGGTTTTTCCGGACACGGAGCCGGTCCTGCGGATTCTGAAGGACGAGGGCTTCGAGCTAACTGTGGTATCGAATTTCGACCGCAGGCTTCACCGCATCATTGACGAGCTTGGTCTGGCAGGTTGGTTCTCCTTGGTCGTGTCGTCGGCGGATGCCCGGTCCAGAAAGCCTGATCCGGAAATTTTCCTTCATGCGCTTACCCTGCTGGATCTTGATCCAGCCCAGGTGGCGCACATCGGGGATTCGCTCGAGGCGGATGTTCGCGGAGCCGAACAGATCGGTATCCAGGCTTTTCTGCTGGATCGCCCGAGGCTGTCTCTTTTCGACGCGGCGAGGTGGATTCGTGAGAGTTTGTCAGGAAAATGATCTTGCAAATCCTCTGGCGTGCTTCTACTCCGGCGCCCGCCAGTCACGGTTTATCCATGCGAGGATAGCTCAGTCGGTAGAGCAGTTGGCTTTTAACCAATTGGTCCTGGGTTCGAGTCCCAGTCCTCGTACTTTTCTTCTAACCTCCTCATTTCATTTGAGTTAGAAGATTTTCATCCCCGGAGCTTTGAGGGACCGTGCATCAAAGTGTGCAGTGTTTCCGATTTTGTTGCTTTTCGTCTATGGCGTCCGGACCAGTCCTTGGGAGCCCGCGAGCTTGGACACGCAGAGATACCGGCGACGACCCTACGCTTCGCTCAATCGCAAGCGTTAACCATGCAAGAAGAGGTTCGCGCCCCGTCGCTCACAAAAGCGCAAGATGCGCCCAACCTCAGTATTCGGAAGGGCTTTCGACTCGTTGACGGAGAATCTGCCAGCCAATCCGCCTCGCAACAGCGCGCTCGCCCAAATCGGTCACG
>JAIYDT010000473.1 GCA_027487355.1 Verrucomicrobiaceae bacterium | reverse complement strand
GCCACCGACGAGCTGGGCGTAGGGAAACTTTTCATTCCCCGGGAGAAACGCGGGTTGATGGGTGTGGCCGGAGATCACGACCTGGGTCTTCCACGCGACGAATGAATCATGCCAGGCTTCCCGGCTGAAACGGCTGAAGGCATCGTAACCGCCCTTCTGGTACTGCGCGTCCGAGACCTCCTCGGTCCAACGCAGCGGGATGTGGCAGAATACGACCCGATACGGCGCATCTCGAAACTCTGGCTGGGCGATGACCTTCTTCAACCACTCCGCCTGCTCGCGTCGCAGCGCCTCGAAGGCCACGCGACCGCCGAAGCTGGGATGATCGTCCGGCTTGTCCTCACCGGTGTGGAGGCAGATGAAGGCCACCGGCCCGCTACGGAAGGCATAGTAGGGACGACCGGACGGGGTGGCCACCAGCTCGGGCATCTTGAAGGCCCACTTGCCGCGCACGTCGTGGTTTCCCCAGGTGACGAACATCGGCCGACCATCGCTGACGTCCTGGCCGCCGGGATGAAGCAGGGTCGGAGCCAGCCAGTCCTCCTGATCCCAGTTGTTGCAGGTGTCGCCGTTCCAGAGCAGGAAGTCCGCCTTCGGGGTCGCCTGATGCAGCGAGGTGATGGTGTCGTTCCACTGATGCGTGTCGTTCCAAACCACAAAGCTCGTCGCAGCCGCCTTCGCATCCAGTGTGCGGAAACGTTTCCACTCGGTCTCCTCATGAACCTTCTCGCCATCGCCGGACTCCGCCACCGCGCGGATCTGATAGGCGGTGCCGGGTTTCAGGCCATCGACCTTCACCCTCACGATCCGATCCCCCTGCGGGACAAAGCCGAACGAATCCTCCGCCGCCTTACCAGTGGTGCCGTCAGAAGCTTTCCACTCGACCCAGCCCCGGCAAAGCCGGCCCACCGCCCACACCACCTCGATCCCATCCACACGCGGAGCCATCAGCACCGCCGGCGTCTTGATCAAAGGCCCGGCCAGCGGCGGCACCGTCGGCTGCGGAGCCGCCAAGGCTGAATTTCCAACTCCCACCGCTCCGGCCAAAGCCCCACCTGTCACACTGCCTAAAAATCTACGTCGTTTCATAAGGAAAGCAGGGATACGGTCCCACATCGCGGAGTCCTTGCAAGCCTGCTCAGGGAACCCGCTTGAGAAGCTTCTTCGCCTCCTCGCTTCCTTCCACTTCGACCCGCAATCCTGCCGTGGCTTTAGCGGGATCGAAGCCTTCCTGATTGCCCTTCGGCAGGATGGAAGCAGTTCCCTTGATGCCGGTTGACAGCTCGAACATCAGCACCATCTCGGCAAGGAAGTTGTGATCATCTCCGGAGCTTGCCGGATCCATTTTGAAGCGGACTTTTGCGAGAGGCTTCTGATCCGATGTCTCCACTCCGCCTTTCCAAACGCAGCTCCGCACCGACCAATCGACTCCGTTCTCCTGCTCGATCTCGAAGGCCTTGGAAACCTCGCCACCTGCATGCCTCAGCGCAATGAGCCGAACCCCTTTCAGATCCCGGCTGCTGTCCTCGATCCAAGTCGCCACCGGATACGGCACCCCTTTCCTCCACTGATGATAGGTGGTTCCCGACCACCAGGCTTTCCGTCCCGATGTGAGGGAAACGACCTTGGTGAAACCACCCTCCACCTCAGGTTCACCACGCTCAGAGTTCAAGGAGAGTAACTTCATCCCCTCACCGGATTTTTTCGCGATCCTGTAGCCTGCATCGCAACCCTCATTGTTGAAGGCAATCAGAACCTCAGGCACGTGATCGCCATCGAGATCCTTCAAGGCAAAGGGAGTCGGCGGCGGAGTGAGATGGGAAAACTTCCGGATTGCCCAGAGCGGGAACACATCCACGCTCGAAAGGATCCTCCATCCCTCCTTCGTCCCTTGGGCGAGAGTGGTGCGCGTGGTCCCGACCAAGGCCAGATGCCGGCCATCGCCAAACAGATCGCCATGGAGAACGAACGGCCCGTCGGGAGATTGCCAGTCAACCGGCTTGGAAGGCATCGGTTCGGCGGCGACCGCTTTGAGCACCTGCAATGCCCCCGGCCAGTTGTCAGTGTCCACCGAATCGTCCGCCATCGTGGATCCCACCAGTCCAAGAGCCACCCACCAGCCGCGAAGGTTCTTCATTGGAGTCCGATACGCCGGCTTCTTCGCTCTTCATTCTCATTCCTCGTTTTTGGAACTTGGAACTTGGCCCTTGGAACTTTCTCCTCCCCCCATGACTCCCGCCGCTCTTGGTTTCTCCATGCCCGCCGAATGGTCGCCACAGGAAGCCGTCTGGCTGTCCTGGCCGGTCGATGATCCACGCCACTGGGGCGGAGCGAAGCGCGACCTGATCTGGGCGAAGTTCGCCGAAATCGCCGCCGCCATTTCCCGACATGAGCCGGTGCGCATCAATGCCCCGGGAGCCGATCACGCCGCCATCGCCGCCGCCTGCAATCGCGCCAAGGCCGTGCCGGAGCGCGTCGAGTTCTTCGACCACCCGCACAACGACGTCTGGTGCCGCGACCACGGACCGATCTTCGTGAAGCATCGCCACAGCGGCGAAACCGCGATCACCGACTGGGACTTCAACGCCTGGGGAGGAAAATTTCCGCCCTATGATCTCGACAACTCGATCCCGAAACAAATCGCCGCCAGCCTTGGCAAGAAGCGCTTCGATGGCGGCATGATCCTCGAAGGCGGGGCGATCGAGATCAACGGTCGTGGCCAGCTCCTGACCACCGAGGCCGTGCTGCTGAACCCAAACCGCAATCCTCATCTCTCGAAAAACGAGATTGAGCAAAAGTTGCGCGACGGACTTGGCGTGACCGAAATCCTTTGGCTGAAACAAGGCATCGAAGGGGATGACACGGATGGACACATCGACGATCTCGCCCGCTTCGTGGATGAAACCACCATTCTCGCCTGCGTCGATTCGGATATCTCTTCTCCCAATCATGTCGTCCTGGAAAGGAACCTCTCGGACCTGAGGGGTTTCCTCACTCAGGACGGGCGGGCCTTCGAGGTCGTGGAGATCCCGCTTCCCGAAGCCTGTGAGGTGCCGGGCTGGCGGCTTCCGGTCCTTCCTGCCTCTTATGTCAACTTCCTGATTGTAAATGGTGGAGTCCTGGTCCCGACCTTCCGCCAGCATGCCAATGACGACCGGGCTTTGGGAATGATCCGCGAGCTGTTTCCGGGTCGGCAGGTGACCGGGATCGACTGCCTCGATCTGGTCGAGGAGGGAGGCACGCTTCATTGCATCTCGCAACAACAGCCGGAATGAAGGACTCCGAAGTTAAGCCATTGATCTAACAGGATGGATTTCACCACTCATCCATTTGATCCCGCTTCACCGGGCCTGCACTCGGCAGGACGGGTTGCTTGCATGAGTGGACTCATGGATTCGTCCCCACAGCCCCGATCAATCGGGTGCTTCATCAGCGGCCGTCATGCCGACAATGCCGAGCCCGGCAGGCAGTGGGAGTGGGATGACCTACCCTTGAATGGGGAGCCCTGGACTCGCAAGGCCCTCGGCACCGGCCCCGATGACGATTGGCGGAAGGCCTTCGAGGCAGGGTTCCTGAAACGCTTCAACTCCAAACGGGCCGGAACGCCATGATCGCGCGTCGTGTTTTCCGCCTGATCGCCATGGGCCTCTGGCTGTCGGTGTCCTTGCTTTCCGCTTGGCTGGTCGGGATTGACGGAGGATCCGCGATCGCGCCGGAATTCGCCATCCTGCTGGTGACGCTGCAATGCATGTGGATTTGCCAACTGCTCGGACCGGAGGCCTATCTGGACAACTTCTGGGATGGATATGTGGACGATGTGGAGAGGCTGATGGACACGCCCCGTTTCCAGCAGGTCCCAACGGTCGACATGGCATCGCTGCCCATCGTGATCTGCGGCTGCTGTCGCGATGTGGAGCGCCAACTGCCCAAGGTGCTGGCCTCCATGCACCGCATCGGCGCGCGATTCAAATCCTACCGGATCGTCATCTTCGAGAACGATTCACGCGATGCCACCAGATCCCTCCTCGAGGCAGAGCACACACGCTTTCCTGAACTCATCACCCTGCTGCTGGAGGACGGCATGAAGTCGCCATGGCGCACCGAACGATTGGCCTGCATTCGCAATCGCCTGCTCGATGAGGCGCGTCAACTCGATCCAACAAACGAAGGCCTTCTGCTGATGATGGACATGGACGATGTCGCGACCAAGGGCACTCTCGCGGCAACGATCCACACCTGCTTTCATTTCTCCTTCGACTCCTGGGACGCACTGACCACCAACCGGCGCTTCGTTTACTATGACATCTGGGCCTTGCGCATCCGGCAGCACATCGAGTTCGACTTCGCCGAGATGCGCAGGAAAACCCGGAGCATGGAAGGCGACCTGAAGTACTATCTGCGCTTCCTCAGGAGAATACGGAAATCCGATCGCCTCCTGCCGGTGCTCAGCGCCTTTGCAGGAGCGGCCCTCTACAAGATGTCGGCCCTTTCCGGAAAGCACTACATCGGCCTCGGACCCGAGGGTGGCGAGGTCTGCGAGCACCTCAGCCTGCATGAGCAGATGATCCGGGAAGGCCGGAAGATCTATCTCAACACCCACATGGTGACCGCTTGAGCGGGCTCACTGTTTCTTCTTCTCCGGGGTCACGGAGACCTTTCCCACCACCATTCCTTTGCCCGGGGATTTGCCCTCGGGAACGGCCACGGGCTCTCCAAGCGTCATGGGCCCATCCGGCTGCTGCCTGATCGTGCGGGTCACCGGATCCGGAGGCATCATCGGCATGCCGGGGGCGACCGGATGACTCGTCGGCTTCCGGCTGATACAGGACACCAGCGCGGCCGGAAGCAGCATCGAAGCCATCGCCGCCATCCTCGGCAGCCTGCCGGAAAGCCGCAGCATCGCACGTTCGAGGCGATTCGGAGTGGCGATCGCGCCATCGGATGACTGGACGTAGGCGACACATTCACGGCCCTGGGTTTCCTCTGCGAAGGCCTTTCCCTCATGCTCGGTCATCGCCGAAAGGTTGAAGACGTGCTTCCCGCATTGCGCGCAGAAACGTTTCCGCTCGTCTCCTTCCATGCCATTCCAGTCCTGCGAACACGGACGGACGATCTTCAACGGCGGCTCGATCTTTCTCATTCAAAAGGCCCTATCACGGATCGCGTCCGATGGCATGTGAAATCGGGCAAATGTTCGTGACGGTCTGCTGGCGGCGCGATCATTTTGAACCATGTCGTGTTTCCTCCGATCGCTTCTCGCCGTGCTCGCCTGCCTGGCCCCGCCCCTCGCGACGGGAGCCCCGCCGAACGTGCTGGTGATCCTCGCCGATGATCTCGGCTTTTCCGACCTCGGCTGCTATGGTGGGGAAATTTCGACCCCGCACCTCGACCAGCTCGCGAGCGACGGCCTGCGCTACACCACCTGCTACAACTCCGCCCGCTGCTGTCCTTCCCGCGCCTCGCTGATCACTGGACTGCAACCGCATCAGGCCGGCATCGGATCCTTTGCCACCGCGAAGCCGGAGGCCGGAAAAAGCGCGGCCTACACCGGCCACCTCCTGCCAAATGCCGCCACCCTTGCCGAGGTGCTGGGCGATGCGGGCTACTCGACGTGGATGGTCGGGAAATGGCACATGGGCCACCCTGGGCCGATCGCGCGAGGCTTCGGGAATTTCTACGGCATCAAGAACCTGCTTTCCCATTCCGAGAGCCAGTGGGCCCCTCAAGCCTACGCACGCCTGCCGGAAGGGACGCCACCGGAAGTCACCCGGCAGGAGGGCAGTTTCTTCGCCACCGATGTCTTCACCGACTACGCCCTCGAGTTCCTGAAACAGGCGCGACAGAAAAAGGACAAGCCTTGGTTCCTCTATCTCGCCCACAGCGCCCCGCATTTCCCCTTGCAGGCTCCGAAGCAGGACATCGACAAGCACATGGCCACCTATCGAAAAGGCTGGGATGTGCTCCGTGCCGAACGGTTCGAGCGGATGAAGAAACTCGGACTCTTTCCCGCAGACATGCCACTGCCGCCGCGCTCGTCGGTGCCGGTGGATCGCGAGGACATCGCCAATGGCTTCGCCGGAAAAGAGAACCCGGCCTGGGACTCGCTGCCTGCGGATCGACGCGAGGACCTCGCCCGACGCATGGCCACCTTCGCGGCGATGGTCGAGCACGTGGACGCAGGCATCGGCAAGGTTCTGGCCGATCTCGAAGCACACGACGAGACCCGGAACGCGCTCGTCTTTTTCCTCTCCGACAACGGCGCCTGCTACGAGTGGGGTCCGTTTGGCTTCGATGGACTGTCTCGCAAGGGCACCACCACCCTCCACACCGGCGACGAACTGGCGAACTTCGGCCAGCCCGGAACGCATTCCTCCTACGGCTCCGGCTGGGCAAATCTCGGCAACACCCCGCTCAAGCTCTACAAGCACTTTTGCCACGAAGGCGGGATTTCCAGCCCGCTCATCGTCCGCTGGCCTGCTGCCATGTCCCGGAAAAACGAGTGGGTCCAGGACCCCACGCATGTCATGGACCTCATGCCCACCATCCTCAATGCCGCCGGCATCACGCCACCGAAGGAGCGGAACGGCGAGCCCGTCATCCCGCTGGAAGGCATTTCGCTGATGCCCACCTTTTCCGGAAAGCCGCTGCCCGAGCGCATCATCGGCTTCGAGCACCAGGAGGCCCGCGGCCTGCGCAAGGGCGACTGGAAACTCGCTTGGGGAAAACGCATGCCGGAAGCGCCGCAGTGGGAACTCTACAACCTCACGACCGACCGCGCCGAGCAGCACAACCTCGCCGCCGAAAAGCCCGAACTCGTCGGCAAACTTTCCGCCGACTGGATGGCCTGGGCGAAACGGGTCGGTGTGGATCTCCGGAATGAAAAAGCCGCCAGCCCTCGCGGACCGGCGGCTGATTGAGGATGAGACTGATCAGGCGACCATGTCTTCGCTGAGATCCATCGCCGTGTACTCACCGTCCTTGCGGCGGTAGACGATCGTCAGGCAGCCACGGCGCGCGCTCTTGTAGAGCACGAAGGGACGGTCCGAGAGTTCCAGCTCCATGATCGCGTCTTCCTTGAACATGGTCTTCACCTTGTAGTTGTCCTTGTGGACGATGAAGGGCTCCGGATCGTGCTGCGCCTCTTCCGGATGATCGAGCACCCCGTCATTGAAATGACGCTCGTCGAGGTAGCGGATCGACTCGTTGCGGTGCGGCCGGTGCTTCTTCATCAGCCGCGTCTTGTGCTTCCGCATGCGGCGGGCGATCTTCTCGATCGTTTCATCGAGCGAGGCATACATGTCCTTGGTCTCGGTGTGCGCCTCGATGGTGATGTGGTTGGCGCAGAAGAGGATGATTTCAGCAATGTGCCGGTTCTTCTGCACGTCCAGGATGACCTTGGCTTCGATGATTCGCGGGTAGTCGAGATGCAGTCCTTCGATCTTCTTCAGCGCGTGTTCGCGCAGGGCCTCAGTCACATGTTCGTGCCGCACCGTGACGGTGACCGGCAGATTGACGTTTGCGGTTTGCATGTTCGAATTTCGGTTTGATTTCGGTTGAACGGACGACGGCTTTTTCCGTCGAATCCACCTGACAACCTGAATCAAAGGTGACGAAAACGCCACGCACTTCTTTGAAAAAATTTCGCATGGATTGCGAAAGATTCGGGGCCCCGACGGCGGTCGTGGCGGCGCTTTCCAAGCGCCTGGCCTTTCCTCCGGCTGGCTGGCCCTTGGAAAGGGCCGCCACGGTTTACTTCGGCCACTTCACGACCGGGGCCTTGCCATGCCAGAATGGCTGGCGGGGATCGAAGAGGTCCATGCCGTTGAGGATGACGTGGCCGGATTTGTTGATGGTTACCATGATCGCCCTCTGGTCGGCGCGGAGGATCACTGCTCTACTGTCGAAAGGCTCTCGATCAAAGGTGAGCTTACCGGGTATCAGCGGTGTCACGCAGACCGGAGTTTCAGGATCATCCTTCGACGAAAGCCCGACGATGTAGGCGAATGCACACTCCTTGGCAGCCAGCATCGTGGCTTCCGGAGACCGGATGTTGTCCGCCTTTTGCGACCAAGGGGTTTTGGCGTAGAAGATTTCTTCAGACTCGCAGATGCCTGCCACGAACAACTGCTGAAACAGGTCGTTCGAGGTCGCGTCGCTGAGGGTCCACGTCGAGCGGGTATCGGCTTTGACCCGGGAAGATGTGGAGGCATCTGGAAATTTGCCGTATCTCGCATCGAACTCGGACAAGGCCAGTCCGATTTGCTTGGCGTTCGATGTTGCCGTGATCAGGTCGCCCTTCTTGAGGTTCTTCATCGGCGCAGGCCCGAAAACTGCGGAAGCCAGGACAACAATGATAAGCGCAAGTGCTGCGTATTGAATCATGCTCCAAAGCCAGTGAGTCCTATTGGACTCTTCCCCGCGGAGAGGTAGGGCTGGCACACTTGGCGATAGCTGGGGATGGAGCTCGTCGTGCATTCGTTGAAACTAACGAAGTAGCAAAAGTTTGCAACTTGTGTGTGGGGAGCGGCCCTTTGTGGAAAAGAGACGACCCGGTCTCCCGGAGGTCCGCCCCACCCGCGCGCAACTTGCAAAGTTACGCTACTTCGGCCACTTCACCACCGGGTCCTTGCCGTGCCAGAATGGTTGGCGGGGATCGAAGAGGTCCATGCCGTTGAGAATGGCACGGCCGGATGGGTCGATGGGAAGTTCGCCTTGGGTGCCGTCGCTAAATCTTACAACCGCGACACCATTGAAAACTTCTGGGTCAAAGGTTAGCTTTCCGGGTTCGAGAGGAACAAGTAAAATCGGCGCACCCCAATTGTGCCCAAAGCTAGAGTCGGGGATGTATGAAATGGCGCACTCTCCAGCTGACAATGCCAATTCTTCCCTGGAGAAACGATTGTCAGGCTTTTTCGACCAAGGGGTTTTGGCATAGAATGGCACCTCACTCTTCAGAATGCCCGTTGCGAATAGCTGCCGAAACAGATCAGTCGAAGTTGAGTCTCTGAACGTCCAGGTAGAGCCCGTTCGCTCTTTGATCATCACTCCGGTCGAGGCGGATGGTTGGCCGTTGTAATCGGAATGGAATTGACGAAGTGCTTCGTCCAGCGCGAGGAGGTTTTGGTGTGCAATGCTCAAATCGTTGAATTTCTTGCGCCTCCAGTGCTCTTGCCTCTCTTCCACAATGTACTTGGCCGGCAGAAACAGCATCGCAGAAACACCTGCCGTTAGAATCCAAAGCATCTTCCTTCGCGACCTCAAAGCCACCTCCCCTGGCGGCGGCGCGGGCACGCCGGGCGGTGGCTGGGGAAGGAGT
>JAIYDT010000522.1 GCA_027487355.1 Verrucomicrobiaceae bacterium | reverse complement strand
CTGCCCGAGCCCGCGGATCATCAGGTGAATCAATACACCACCACCCCCGTCGGCAACTTCAGTTATGATAAAAACGGGAATCGTATTTCGGAAACCTCAGGAGCCACCACACTGCGAACCTTCAGTTACGATTATGCGAATCGCCTCGTGGCGATCAATAGTGGCTCAACCGGCGCCCCCATCGCCGTCTATGGCTACGACGCCTTGGGCAGACGCATCCTGAAGGGCATCCAATCCGGGGTCACTTCCAACACCACCCGATATGTTTATGACGGCAGCGAGGTGATTGAAGAACGGGATGGAGGCGGCAACGTCACGGTATCCTTCACCCACGGCAAAACCTGTGGCCACTACACACAGCTTGTCTGGGACACCGGCCGCATCGTCACCTCGAAGCGCAACGGCACCAACTACTGGCCGGCGACCGATGCCGATGGCAGCACGGTAGCCCTGACCCTGAACAACGCCACCGTGGCCGAGCGCTACGACTACGCCGACTACGGCGAACCGGCCTTTTTCGATGGATCGGGCACTGCCATCTCCGGCAGCGCGTTGGGGAATGTTTATCTCTGGGGCGGAATGCGCTATGACAACCAGAGTGGATTCTACGGCCCCGGCTCTTTCGATCCCCGAGTCGGCACATACGCCCCCCGCCGCATAGAAGTTCAGAAGGGCGATTGTGTAGGGTGGGCACAGACTAAATCGATGGAGGGGGTAAGGTCCGGGGAGATTGTTCTTAGGTCTGAGCAATACCTTGCCAGCAAACTTCCCATTAGAGGGACATTTACGAGTGGCTTATATACTAGCACAAATTTATACAGGCCATAGCTACTAAGATTGATAAGCAATTTCAAAGGAACAGAAAAAATGAATGACTAATTCAAAGCACCCTGCTACAGCGATTGATCCAAATGATCGCAATCGTGAAACAAGCTCTTGAACATCGTCGTGGAACACCTTCGAATCCCAAGTGACCGGACCGGAGGAGTGCCCCCAATTGAGGGCTGTTTTAGGAGAAATATGGGCTAGCAGCCGCAAACGGCGTTTGTGACAAACGAGTCTGAATTTTACTCTGGACGATTTTCGGCAAATCTGACTTCGATATGAAGTTAAGTTCCATAAAGCCATGAAAGTAATCAAGAAAACTTTCGCATCTTCGATCCGTGCTGTGAATCTGCGAGGCGTGATCGCCGCAATGATCGGATTATCAGGATTGGTTGTGTTTCGTGGCTGGGGGGAGGAAGCCATTACCCATGATTTCAGGCTCAGTATCTCCCGGTCGGCCGATGATTTGGTGCTGACCTGGAGCGTCCCCGATGTGGTGCTTCAGACTTCGCAGACCTTGAGCGGCGACTGGGTCGATCTCCCAGAGGCCACCAGTCCGCATACGGTGGCGGGGAACCTGGACAAGTCGTTCTTTCGATTGAGAAAAGTCTCGACGATCTCCGGGGTGGAACCCGCCTTCCTGCCGACCTCGGGCGGCACGCTCTATGTGAGGGGAGTGAATTTCGACGCGAACAGCACGGTGACCCTCAACGGCCTGCCAGCAGCTTCGGTGACCTTTGTCGATTCGACCTTGTTGCTGGTCAACGTGGCTGCCCTAGGCGCGGGCCACTATGACGTGGCGGTGGTCAATGGCGCTGCTGGTCCTGCCGGTTTCACGCTGTCGAAAGGTTTGACTATGGAAAGCACCCCGCTCGCCAGCTTGGAAGTGCCCCCGGGCATGGCGGAGGGGCGCACGGCCACCGGAGAGATCAATCTCACGCATGTGGACTTGCAGATCGACTGCCCGGTGGGGCCGGATTTTGTTGTCGCCCGCACCCATCGCTCGCGCCATGACGCGGTGGGATCTCCCTTCGACACGGCTTGGGATTTTTCCTGCAACATTTCCGCGGCCATGGACGGGGCCGATGTGGTGGTGAACGATGGCTTCGGTCGCTCCGACAAGTTTTTCCGTCAGCCGAACGGCACCTTCCAGCGTGCGGAGTTTTTCCGCGAGGGGAGTTTGAACCGTCAGATCTTCATGCTGACTATGGCCGACAAAACCACCTGGACCTTCCGCTCTCTCAATGCCGCCGTGGCACCGGGTAAAATCGACGCGATCACCGACCGCAATGGCAATGCGATGACATTCAGTTACGGTGTCAGCGGACGGCTCGATCAAGTCACCGACGCGCTGGGAAGGACCTGTCAGTTTTCCTACAACGGCTCCGGTCAACTGACTGGCGTGACCGATTTCGCCGGTCGCACCGTGACCTATGCCTACTACGGTGCCAGCGAGCCAGGTGGCTCCGCGGGCGATTTGAAAAGCATGACCTCGCCCGCCGTCACCGGCACCCCGAATGGCAATGATTTCCCGCTCGGGAAAACCGTCACCTACACCTACACCAAAGGCTTCGCCGACGAGCGACTCAACCACAACCTCACTGGTGTCATCGACAACACCGGAGTGCAGGTCCAGACCATCGCCTACACGACGGAATTGAACCCGACCCACTTCGATTTCGACCGCTCGGTCTCGATCGCAGTCGGTGCGAATCCCCCGACCGTGTTTTCCTGCGAACCACTGACGCCCACGCCCGCCAATCGTTATGCCAAGACCAAGGTCACGATGAACGACCCGGTGGGCAACGTGAGTGAAACGCTTTACGACTCGAAGAACCGCCCGGTGAGCATCACGGACGGAGTCGACAATCCCGGCACCCCACTGATTCCCAATAGCCCCTCATCCAAAAACTCGTTTTTGTTGTCATACAACCTCGATTCCCAAGTGACCCAAATCACTTACCCGCGCGGCAACAGCGTGTCCATGACCTACGCCTCTGATCTCAGCATCGCTGCACCAGTACGGGAACGAGGCAATCTGCGCCAAGTCACGCAAACCCCCGCGCCCGGCGTGCCGAGCGATCAGGCGCAGATTACGGAGAAGTTTGAGTATTTGGCAGGCTTTGGGACGGGGGAAGGCGTGTCTAGCTTTGGCCGAAACCTTCTTATGCTGAAGACCGATATTGAGCTCCTCTTTGATACCAATATCAAACACACCGACCCTCGCGGCAACGTCTGGACGAACCAATTTGATGCGAATGGCAACCGAACCAGTTCGCAAGCACCGGGCCTCACTACGGGTGACTCGTTTGAATACAACGCCGCCGGGCAGTTGACCGCTCACGTTCATCCCGCCGATGCCAATGGCCGCCGCAAGCGCGACACCTTCAACTATTATTCCAGCGGCACGCAGAAGGGATATTTGCAAAGCGCCGTCGAGGACGCAGGCGCGGGCGGTCTCGCGCTCACCACCACGTATGCCTACGATGCCGTTGGCAACGTCACCAGCGTCACCGATCCGCGCGGCAATGATACGCAGTTTGTCTTCAATCAATTGGATCAGTTGATGCAGGTGAAATCCGCGCCGGGTGGCGGTGGGGTGCGCACAGTGAACAACTACAGATATGACGAAAGCATCAACATATTCGGGCTGGATCAACCTGCATGGGGATTGATCGGCAGGCATGGCTTCCTCAATAATCCAACATCACAACCACAACCTGTGAAGATCTGCTTACACGAGTTGACGCATGCTTTGGGTTTTATGATTTCTACTCCGGAAAACAACGGCGGTTTCGACCTTGATTTCGCCTTTGATTCAACAAAGCTCATTGCAGCAAGAATCATAAGAAAAGACGTTTCCCACTTCGATGAGAACGGCAATCCCATCGGCGACGGAAAAATCACCACCATCTACGGGCGCGATTCCCTTGGCCGGTTGACCAGCGTGACGAATGAAGTGAGCGAAGAGTCCTCGACGATCACGCAGTTTCAATATGACGCCAACGGGCAGGTCACGAAGGTGCTTTCTCCGCTGACGGTGAGTGGTGCGGCCCCCTTCAACACGGTGGGGACCCAATACGATGAACGCGGACTTCCGTTCCAGGAAATTTCCGCCCCCGGCAGCCCAGACCAAAGCACCACACAATACGATTACGACGCCAACGGCAATTTGAGCCGAGTGAGCGAAGGTTTGGAGGGATCGCCGCGTGTGACAACGATGGTGGCGGATGGGTTTGCGGGTTTTGGCCGCGCCATCCTCAGGCCGGTACAAGCGAACGAAAGGAATTTTTCAGGCATTTATCTTGTTGAACTCGTAAATCCGGGCGGCGGCACTGGCCCCACGACGGTTGAGAATGATGGCCTAGCTTATGCCAGACGATGTAAATTCTCGCACAGCTCGTCAACATGCCTAGCTAATGTTGGTGGACTGTCAAATGACCGCACCGACCCCGCCGTGACGATAGAAAGTGCTGCGGCAAAAGTGAACCGTAGGGTTGATATTACCTGTCCTATGACGCCTTTGCCGAAACCCAGCAGTGGCAAGATGGGCAGTGGCGGCGGCGGCACCGGCCCCATCACTTCTGATCCTGTAACGGGCGGCTTTAGTTCAGGGGCTGCTGATTTTACGCAAGAGGATCAGGGTGCGCGTGGTCTGGAGCGTTTGACAAAAGCGACATGCTGCCAAATAAAAGAAACCGCAAGCGAGGACAAAATTACCATTAAAACGAAAATTAATGCCCCCCTCCTTTTGGGTATCAGCCCTTTCCAAATCAAAGTTGCGAACGTGCGCCTCGGATTTGTGATTCCCCGCACTATCACCGACCCTCTCGGTAATACCACCACCAACCATTTCGACGCTAGCGGCAATCTTGTTAGCACTACCGTCACCGGCCCCTCCGGTCCTGTGGGTGGTGTCAGCAGCGTAAAACTGGCGGAAACCACCTATACCTACGACGCGCTGGGTCGGCTCACGAACGCCACCGAAGCCATTCTCGATCCCATCGGCACTCCCACCGGCAGCTCATCCACCAGTGCCGTATTCGCCGACAACGGTCAGATCATTTCCAGCACCGACCCGAACGGCAATGCAACATCGTATCGCTATGACACCACCGGTCGCCTGAGCACCGTCACCGATCCGAAAGGCAACTCCACTGCCTACGCCTACGATGCTAACGGCAACATCACCACCGTGACCGATACCTTGAAATCCGATCTAGGCAATCCCGATCTCGTTTTCACCAAAAGCTTTGCTTTCGACAAACTCAACCGCTGCACCAGCGCCACGGACAATGTCGGCAACACGGAGAGCTTCGCCTACGATTCCCGCGGCAACGTCGTGAGATCCACCGATGCGCGCGGCATTGTCTCGCAGTTTGCCTACGATGGCCTGAGCCGCCTGACCCGTTCCGGATGCGACATGAACAACAATGGCTCGACTCTGGACCCGGTGGACATCGTGACCACGCAATCATGGGATGCGAATTCGCGACTCAGCTCGCAGACTGACCCCAACGGCAACGACACCAGCTATGATTACGATGCACTCGACCGCTTGACCCAGACCCTCGCCGCCGACGGCACCGCCAACACAGCGACCTATGATGTTCACGGCAACGTCGTTTCCTCCACCGATCCGAATGGCACGGTGACGACCTACAACTATGATTTGAACAATCGCCTGCTGCAAAAAACCATTTTGCCCGCCGTTGGCGTCGCGACCACCACCAGCTTGGAGACCTTCGCGTATGACGGCCTGGGCCGGATGACTCAAGCGAACAACAATGCCTCCACCACTTCCTTCACCTATGATTCCCTCGGACGCACGCTCACCGAGACCCAGAACGGCCTGACCGTGACCAGCACCTACGATGCAGCGGGCAACCGCCTGACCGTCGCCTATCCCGGCGGACGCACCATCGGCTATGCCTATGACGCGGCCAATCTTCCCACCACCGTTTCCCTGCTGG
>JAIYDT010000534.1 GCA_027487355.1 Verrucomicrobiaceae bacterium | reverse complement strand
TGAAACTCGATGACCTGAAATGGGGCCTGCTTTCCGACGGACACGAGATCGGAAAGCCAAAGCCGGTGTTTCCAAGAATCGTAATCGAAGAAGCCTGAGTCCGGTAACTCTTGAGAATGACGCCTGCTTGAGCTTGGAGGATTTTGCTGGGTTCAAATCAACAGTGATCAATCGTAAATCCAGACTCCAGCGATCCCGAGCGGTTTGACCAACGCCCTGCCAGGCAGACATGCGAAGTCCCGCTAGGTGACGGTTACGCCCTGGTTCTTGAAAATCCTGATCCTCACACAAGGTTTCCGACAGGCGGCTGCCAAACGCGATCTTGGCAACTTGGACCGGCCCAATCGCTGTTTCAAGAGCCTCCCGCCAAAAGCAAAGTCCTGGCAGCCAGCACTCTGCCAACCTTTTACTCGATTTTTTGTTTACCTAACACACTGACAACCCATGGTTTGAGGCTTAGGCTGACGCAAATTAAAACCCACTTATGCACCGCGACATCACGCTGATCCTGGCAACCTCGTTGCTTGCACTATCCGCACCTCTCGCGGCGGGAACCTTCCAGCAAGGGGACGTCACGACACTTCTTGGCCCGACGTTTTTCATCGATGAAGCGACCAACGGTGGAGTCGATACTGACCTCCATCAGGACGGCACGAACAAGGCGGCTTTTCTGCTCCGCTCCTTCAATGGCCTGCTCACCCCCAACCAAGGGCCCAGCCGGGTCGTGTTGACAGGCTTCGGTTTCGCGCTCCACACCAGCGCCACCGCAAATGACGCCACTTCCGTGGCTGTCTCCTTCACCTACCTCGGGGCGGATGAAGCGGTCGGTGGTTCCGACGATGTTGAGATCGGCACTGCCACCGGCACGTTGAATTTCACGGTCGGTGGAGAATACACCTTCGCCTTCGCCAATCCACTCATCGCCAACCTCAATGTGACGGGCACGCGCTTTCGGATCACCATCACGCCCACCAACCTCACCGGAACCGGCTCGCTCAAAATCAAATCCTTGAGTCCCAGCTACGCCCCCTACGTCAGTGTTGCTGGACTGACCTCCTCGACCATCATTCCGCAGCGGGTCAATCTGGCCAAGTATCAAACCGTTACCGCTTCCTCGGTGGCCGGCAACCGCCAGGCCTCCTATGCCACCGACGGCGATGCCGGGAACGACAGCCATTGGCAAAGTCAAAGCTGGGCATTCAACAACGCCCGGATTGATTTTCCATTTCCCGTGGAGGTCGGCAGTGCACAGGTTTCCATGGGCGTGAACGATACGCTGCCTCTGGCTAAATTCGGCATTCAATATCTGGTCGGAACCACATGGACAACCATTCCCGTGACTGACATCTCGGGAAACACCAATGTTGAGCGGAAGTTTGTATTCCCTTCCTCTATCACGGCATCGTCGTTCCGAATCATCGTCACGGACCCCGTGATCCGGCTCCGGGAGTTTGCGCTTTACCCGCCCAATGGACCGGACGGCTTTCCTCTTGGCACCGATGTCAATGTCAACCTCGCCCTTCAGCGCCCTGCGGTGGCCAGTTCCTTCGTGGCTGGCAGTTTTCCGATCCATGCCGTGGACGGCAGGACCCACGCGGGCTATTCGTGGCAAACCACGACCGCCGGGGCGAACACATTGGACATCGACTTGGTTTCCTCCACGAAAATCGGCAGCGTGCATTTGTATTCCGGTTCGAGCACGGTTCCGGCTCTAGGGGATTTCAAGCTCAAGTCTTGGACGGGCACGGCCTGGGTTGATATCCCTGGAGGAACCGTCACCGGCAATACCGCTCTTGACCGCGTCGTGACATTCACCACTCCACCCACGACGACCCGAGTGCGGTTGGAGTTCACGAAGACCGGAACCACTCCCACTGTGATCCGCGAACTCCAGATCTTCCCTGCCAATACCGGAAATGTCGGTTACCCGCTTGGCACCAATGTCAATCCCTCTGGAGCCTATGCTGACTACGAGGATTTCAACGATGCCTTTTACCAGATCACGAATGTCGCAGCGAATCTCGACATCGCCGTTGCCGCCGGTGGAGCGCCCGCCTTGGAGGCCTCCGGGATCACTGTTGCCCAGGCCCAGTATCAGGTCTTGCTCAATCTGGCTGATGGCACGTATCGGCTGCGGAACCGGGACACCGGCGAGTGCCTCTCCGGTGCCCAGCTCTCGAAAACGCCCGGCACCGCCCTCACCGATGCGCCTTACCTCGCCCTGCCGCATCAGGACTGGATCCTCGAACCGCAAGGCGGCGGGCGCTACCAGATCATCAATGTCTGGAGCGGGCTCGCGGTCGACACTCAGGGAGGAGCGACCTCGCAGGGCACGGCCTTGGTTCAAAACACGGCAAGCAACACGACAAGCCAAATGTGGCGGTTCAATTACGACACCTGGGCACCCAAAAAAGGCCTGGGACACGGCGAATTCGCGGCTGCCTTCAACGCCAAATGGAATTACCGTTGGGGACCTAACAGACCAACCAATCTGCCGGATGAGGTGGTGTTTCACCCCATGCAATGGGGAAATTTCAACTGGACCTACAACACCGGCTCCGGGCCGATTTGGCAGCGCAATTCGGAGTGGCGCAAAAGTGGGGATGGCCTGATGATGATGGGCTTCAACGAGCCGGACCGGACCGATCAGTCCAATATCCCTGTCGCAGACGCCGTCAACCTGTGGCCCCAGTTGATGGCACTCAACCAACCACTCGTTGGTCCTTCCCCCGCAGATAACGGCAGCTGGCTCACCGCGTTCACCAACGATGCAAAAAGCCGCGGCTTCCGCTGGGAATACACCGCCATCCACGCCTATCCCGGCCCCGGTGGAAACTCTGACGGCCTGATCAACGATATTCAGAGATATTTCAACGACTACGACCTGCCTGTATGGCTCACGGAATTCTCCTTTGTGGATTGGGGAAAAAACCAAACCTGGAGTGAGGAGGATTGTTATCAGACTCTCGCGGAGTTCCTCTGGCGGGCGGAGAATCTAGCACCGCTTCGCAAATATGCACTGTTCGTCTTTACCGAGGATGACGAATATCCGCAACCTCCCAATTCTCATCAACGAATCAGCCCGGCGCCCCGCTCGAACAGCTACGACAAGTTTGGAAACCTCACCGCATTTGGAAAACTGTACGCCGCTTGGGATGGTGATTCCACTTTCCGCCCGGACAAGCCGTATCACATCCATAACAGGGCCCTGCGCAAGCGCATGGCCAATGCCGCGACCACAAACACCGCACCGGGAGGGCGCACCATCCGCACGGATGGCCCGATCGTGAACTGGACTTTTCTCTCCACCGGAATCACCGATCGGTTTTACATCGTCTCATCCATTGATGGACGCCGCTTGAGCCACACCAGCGGCAGCGGATCCCCCACCCTGGTGGCCGCCAACACCACGGGCCCGAATGTTCAGTGGTCCCTCCCCCAGACAGCCAGCCAACCGGAGAAAGGCTGGTATCACATCCAACATCCGAGTTCCAACATGCGGCTGCGGCTGGTGAGCTTCAATACCAGCGATAACTTCACAACCTATCAAATGGTCGCGACAAGCACGGCCGATGAAAACACGCAGTGGCGGCTTATCGTTCCGCTGCCTGCGAACAGTGGTCCCACGGTCGCACCCATTCCAGATCAGGTGGTGAATGAACTCACCCCGCTGTCTTTCACCGTCAACGCCACGGATTCCCACGTGCCGCCACTGCCATTGGTCTACAGCGTCATCAACCCTCCGTTTAATTCCTCCATCGACGCCACAACCGGCGAGTTCCGTTGGACGCCGACAGAGGCTCAGGGAGATGGAACCACCTATGCCATCACGTTCCGCGTCAGCGACGGACAATTCTCCACGGATCGAATCGTCAACATGACCGTATCCGAAGTGAACTCGGCTCCGGTCCTCACCTCCATTCCTGCCCAGACCGTCAACGAAGGGAGCCTTCTCACTTTCACCGCCAGCGCGACCGATGCCGACATACCCGCTAGCACGCTCACCTACAGCTTGGTCGGGGCTCCGGCTGGCGCGTCCATCGGCGGCAGCACCGGCATCTTCACCTGGACCCCCACCGAGGCCCAAGGCCCGGGGAGCTTCAACTTCACCGTCCGTGCCAGCGATGGAAACCTGACCCACGATCGTTCGGTGGCCGTCACCGTCAACGAAGTCAGCACGGCTCCTGCTCTCGCAACCATCCCAGCTCAGATGACGGATGAAGGCACACTCCTCACCTTCACCGCCAGTGCGACCGATGCCGACATACCCGCTAGCACGCTCACCTACAGCTTGGTCGGTGCTCCGGCTGGCGCGTCCATCGGCGGCAGCACCGGCATCTTCACCTGGACACCCACCGAAGCCCAAGGTCCGGGCAGCTTCAACTTCACCGTCCGAGTGAGTGATGGCAATCTCACCGCCGACCAACAAGTCTCAGTTACGGTCAATGAAGCCAATGTGGCTCCGGTGCTCGCAACCATCCAGCCCCAGACCG
>JAIYDT010000167.1 GCA_027487355.1 Verrucomicrobiaceae bacterium | reverse complement strand
GCCCCTGAACGTGCCCTTTCCTCCGACGGTCCAAAGACCGACTGGGTGGAGGTGGTACGCACCAAGGTTGAAGCGCTTCGATTCGGCTCGATCCAGATCATCGTCCATGAAGGACGCGTAACCCAGATCGAAAGCCTCGAGAAAACCCGTTTCAATTCGCCCCGCGAAGAAAGCGGTGCCAACCCACCCTGAGCCTCCAACACCGACGGCCGGGCGGAAGCGATTCCGCCCGGCATTCGCTTCAAGAGACCGACTGGACGAGCGAAGGAATCATCGATTGGAGCCAGACCGATCAAGACTAACAGATTGCTCCAACTCCGACGTCGATTTCCCGTTCCGCCGGCCTCTCGTCATTTCAATTCGCAAATCAGCGCCGACTCCGCCCCACCCTTCATGACACCCGTCAAGTTTGCCGCCCCCCTCACGATGGCGCTCCTGCTCGTTCTTTCCTCCTGGGGAAAGAAAGGTGACGCAAGCGCGGCTGCTGGGTCCACCGTAACCTCCCTGCAGAACGTCTCCTACGATCCGACCCGCGATCCGCAGGCAGCCGCCAAATACGCTGCCGTTTTCCCGTCGATCAAACTCGTCACCATCGACCACTTCGGTGGCTGGCCCAAGGCCCAGCAGACTCACTTCGCCGATGGCGGAATCTTCGATCAGATCTACGGCAACTGACCACTCATCCACTTTGCTTATGAAATCACGCCTCCTCCTCACGTTCGTCCTTGCCAGCTTCGCCTCTCTTCCGGCTTGCAAGAAGTCTGCCGGCACCGCAGGCGGCACCGTCGAACTCCAGAACGTCTCCTACGATCCAACCCGTGAGTTCTATGCCGACATCAACACCGCCTTCGCCAAGAAGTGGGCTGCGGACGGCAAGGGCGAAATCAAGATCACCCAGTCCCACGGCGGATCCGGCAAGCAGGCGCGCGCCGTGGTCGACGGACAGCCTGCCGACGTGGTCACGCTCGCGCTCGCGGGGGACATTGACGTTATCGCGCAGAAGGGCCAGCTCCTGCCCGCAGACTGGCAGTCGAAGCTGGCCGACAACAGCTCGCCCTACACCTCCACCATTGTCCTAGTCGTTCGCAAGGGCAACCCCAAGGGACTGAAGGACTGGGGCGATCTCACCAACAACGGCATCGGTGTCATCACGCCGAACCCGAAAACCTCCGGAGGCGCCCGCTGGAACTACCTCGCCGCCTGGGCCTGGGCCGAGAAGCATTACGGCGGCGACCAGAAGCAGGTGCTCGACTACATCAAGGCCCTCTTCAAGAACGTCCCGGTCCTCGACGCCGGTGCCCGCGGCTCCACCACCACCTTCGCCCAGCGCAAGATCGGCGATGTGCTCATCTCCTGGGAAAACGAGGCCTATCTCATCGAGAAGGAGTTCCCCGGTGAAACGGAGATTGTTTATCCCTCGCTCAGCATCCTCGCCGAGCCTCCGGTCGCTGTGGTCGAGAAGAACACCGAGAAGAACGGCACCACCGCCGCGGCCCGGGCCTATCTGGAATTCCTCTACACCGATGAAGCCCAGGAACTCGCCGGCAAACACTTCTACCGCCCCCGCAATGCGGCCATCCTGGCCAAGTACTCCGCCAAACTTACCCCCATCCCACTGGTCACCGTTGACAAGGACTTCGGCGGCTGGGCCAAGGCGCAGACGACCCACTTCGACGACGGCGGCACCTTCGACCAGGCCTACGGCACCAAGTAAATTGCCATATCTTCCCTGAAAACTTCAAACTGAACACTTCAATCTTGTTAGATGGGTAAAAAGCGAGTCATTCCCGGCTTCGGGCTCTCCTTCGGCATCACGGTCTTCTGGCTGGGAATCATCATCCTGATTCCCCTCTCCGCCCTGTTCATCAAGGCAGCGGGACTGGGTCCGGGCGAATGGTGGAAGATCCTGACCTCAGCCCGGGTTCTCGCCGCCGCGAAGTTGACCTTCGGAGCCAGCGCTGCCGCCGCCGCCGTGAGCACGGTGCTGGGACTGCTCGTCGCCTGGGTGCTGGTTCGATACCAGTTTCCGGGCCGCCGCATCCTCGATGCCATCGTGGACCTGCCCTTCGCCCTCCCCACCGCCGTGGCAGGCATCACGCTGACCTCGATCTACGCACCCACCGGCTGGATCGGAAAGTATCTGGCAGACATGGGCATCCAGGGAGCCTACTCGCCGTTCGGGGTTTTCATTGCCCTGACCTTCATCGGATTCCCCTTCGTGGTCCGCACCGTGCAACCGGTGATGGAAGACATGGGGACAGAACTGGAGGAAGCCTCAGCCATTCTCGGCGCAGGGCGCTGGACGACCTTCCGCCGCGTGATTTTTCCGGTCCTCATCCCCGCCCTGATCACGGGTTTCACCCTCGCCTTCGCCCGCGCGATCGGTGAATACGGCTCGGTCATCTTCATCTCCGGAAACCTCCCGATGAAGACCGAGATCCTGCCGCTGCTGATCGTCGCCCAGCTTGAGCAGGTGAAATACGAAGCCGCCGCCGTGATCGCCTCCGGCATGCTGCTGGTCTCCTTCTTCCTGCTTTTCCTCATCAATCTTCTCCAACGCCGGCTCAACTGGCAGACCCGCTGAACCGATGGCAAACCGCTCCGTCACGACTGAATCCGCCCTGGTGCGCTGGTTGCTCATCGGGCTCGCCATCGTCATCCTCACCCTGTTCCTGCTGCTGCCCCTCGCCGCCGTCTTCATCGAGGCCTTCCGCCGTGGCTCCGAGGTGTTCATCAAGGCTCTCACAGAGGATGCCGCGCTGTCCGCGATCAAGCTGACCCTCCTCGCCGCAGGCATCTCGGTCCCGCTCAACACCGTTTTCGGCCTCGCCGCCGCGTGGCTGATCACGAAGTTCCGCTTCAAGGGACGCTCGTTCCTGCTCTCGCTGATCGACCTCCCCTTCGCGGTCTCACCCGTCATCGCAGGCCTTGTGTTCGTGCTGCTCTTCGGCGCACGCGGCTGGTTCGGCCCATGGCTGAGAGAAAACGACATCCAGATCATCTTCGCCTTCCCCGGCATCATCCTCGCCACCGTCTTCGTGACCTTTCCCTTCGTCGCCCGAGAATTGATCCCACTGATGGAAAGCCAGGGCAGCGACCAGGAGGAAGCCGCTGTGACCCTCGGAGCCCGTGGCTGGCAGGTGTTCCGCCACGTCACGCTCCCGAACATCAAGTGGGGCCTGCTCTACGGTGTCCTGCTCTGCAACGCCCGCGCCATGGGCGAGTTCGGGGCCGTCTCGGTCGTCTCCGGCCACATCCGCGGAAAAACCAACACCCTGCCCCTCCACGTCGAGGTCCTCTACAACGAATACCAGTTCAGCGCCGCCTTTGCCTGCGCCGCCCTCCTCGCCCTCCTCGCCCTCCTCACCCTCGGCCTGAAAAGCCTGGTCGAACACCTCAGCGGCCACAGCGCGAAGGGGCATTGAAGAGATGAATGGTGATTAGTTAATAGTGATTGGTTATTAGAACAGATTCATCCAAGCCTCTTCATTTTAGTCATTAGTGCTTAGTCATTAGTCATTTCTTCCCCATGTCCATCTCGATCCAGTCCATCCACAAGACCTTCGGCAGCTACACGGCGCTCGACAACATCTCGCTTGAGGTGCCTGACGGCTCGCTGACCGCCCTGCTTGGTCCATCGGGTTCGGGAAAGACCACCCTGCTCCGCATCGTCGCCGGACTTGAGTTCGCCGACCCCGGCAGCGGCCGAGTGCTGTTCCATGGCGAGGACGTCACCGACGTCCAGGCCGGCCAGCGCGGTGTCGGCTTCGTGTTCCAGCACTACGCCCTCTTCAAGCACATGACCGTGGCCGAGAACATCGCCTTCGGCCTGACCGTCCTGCCTTCCTCGAAGCGTCCGCCGAAGAAGGACATCGACGATCGCGTGAATGAACTCCTCGGCCTCGTGAAACTCGACGGCCTCGGCAAGCGCCGTCCGCACGAACTCTCCGGCGGCCAGCGCCAGCGCGTCGCTCTGGCCCGCGCCCTCGCCATCCGACCCAAGGTGCTGCTGCTCGACGAACCCTTCGGGGCCCTCGATGCCCAGGTCCGCAAGGATCTCCGACGCTGGCTGCGGATTTTCCACGACGAGATCGGCCTCACCACCCTCTTCGTCACCCACGACCAGGAGGAGGCCCTCGAACTCGCCGACCAGGTTGTCGTGATGGCCAACTCGCGCATCGAGCAGGTCGGTCCGCCCCAGCAGGTGTACGATCATCCGGAGACTCCGTTCGTCATCCGCTTCCTCGGCAACGTGAACGCGATCAAGGACAGCCGAAATCCCGAGGCCCCGATCTTTGTCCGCCCTCACGATGTCAGCATCCTCTTCGCCGCCGAAGCCGACCCAGCAACCGACCGCCTCGCCCGTGTGCAACACCTCTTCGCCGCCGGACCGGTGGCCAAGCTCAGCCTGCGGCTCGACGACGGACAGTTCCTCGACGCCGAGCTTTCCCGCCAGCAACTCGACGAACTCGGCCTCGATGTCGGCGACCCCGTCGCTGTTAGAATGCAGGGCGCGAGCCGGTTCGAGTGACGGCTATTCCTCCTTACCCGCCACCTCATTCTTTCCCGCAGCCGCTGCGAGCTTCTCTGACAGCTCCTGCGCCGCCTTTTCCAGCTTCTGCTTCTGCCTCGGATTCAGCCGGCGCGGCTTGTGGTCCATCACACAGAGGCTGCCGATTGGCTGGCCATTTGGCGCGTGCACGGGAGCACCGGCATAGAAACGGAAACCATGTTCGCGCAGCAGCGAATTGCCGGAAAAGCGACGGTTCTTCTGGATGTCGCCGATGACATAAGTCTCGTTGTCCGCCACCACATGTCCACACAGCGAGTGGCTGCGTGGCGTGACCCGCGACTCATCGAGCGAGTCCGGCAGGCCCGAGGCCCCGAGTAGCAATTGACGTGAGGCATCGACCAGCGAAAAGAACGCAATCGGCATGTCGAGCGACTTCGCCAAGGCTTCCATCTCGCCATCCAACAGTGGATCAGGCTCGGTCGGAGGAAGTCCCAGGCGGTGGATCGCTTCAAGGCGCTCCGCCTCGTGCTCCGGCATGCCCGGCAGCTTGAAATCGCCCGGGATGCTCGCGCTGTAGCCCTCGCAGAATGCCACGGCCTCCGCCACGGATGGCAGCACGGCCTCAATGCCCGACTCCTCGATCTCCGCTGCCGTCGGCAGATTTCCTCGCTCCTGCCCCCAACAGCCCAGCACCACGGTCTGCGAGGGAACGATCGCCTTGATCCGACCGATCAAGGCCCGCGCCTGCTTCAGGCCGCTCTCGTGCATCGAGGAAACCAGGATGATGTCCGGCAGATCGCGACCTTCCTCCAGGAGTTTCAATAAAGTCTGGTTCTCCGCGCGCGACGCCGAGACACGGGTGAAAAATCCATCGAGTTCCAACGCCTTCGCCGCGAATCGTCCCGCCAGCACATCCCGCTCCGACCTCGCCGGCAGACACCAGACCACCATCGAATCCTGCTGCGACGACTCCTGCGGGCTTTCACGAAAATCCGCCAGATCGAGGATGTTTCCCAACGCCTGATGAATCGCCCGACGCTCGTCGCCGGTGATCGCGCCGTCGTCGTAGTCCGCCTGCACGCGACCGAGAATCGGGATCAGGATTTCATCGAAGAGCGGGATCTCGGAAAACTCCTCCAGGTAATCATCCACCATCTCCGCCTCGCCCTGATCCCCGGTGCGGAGCAGGCGCAGATAGATCCCATCCACCGGTCCCAGAGCCTCCTCCTCGCTCAGCATCACATCGAGAAAGGCCAACTGCGGCACATGTCGGCCCATCACCACCAGCACCACCGTCAGTGGCGTGGCCAGCACCAGCCCGATCGGCCCCCACAACCAGGTCCAAAACACCGCCGCCACGATCAGCGCGAACGAGGACACCCCGGTGCTGCTGCCGTAGAGCAGCGGCTCCATGACGTTGTTGCTCAGCAGCTCGATCACGATAAACAGCGACAGCACCTTGAGCGGCAGGCCCCAGCTCGGGGAAATGGCCAGCGAGAGGATGATCGGAAACGCCGCCGCGATCCAGGGACCGATGTACGGGATGAATCGTAGCACGCAGGCCAGTCCGCCCCACAGCAGGGCATTCGGAATCCCGAGCAGCCACAGCCCCAGCGCGAGCACCAGGCCGTAGGTGAAGTTCACGATGAACTGCATCAGAAGGTATTTCCGCACCCGATGGCTGGCATCATCCAACGCCTTCGAGGTCGAGCTGATCCGCCCCCGTCCCACCAGCCGGAACAGGCGCGCCTGCAAGTCCTCCACCCCCATCAGGATGAAGGTCGTCAGCAACACCACCAGCCCCGCCGTGCCGAAAGGACCCGTGAGCGGCCCCAGGACCAGCGAAACCTTTCCCAACAGCCCGCGGTTCGCCTCCACCAGCTCCACCCGCGTCGCCTTCTCCTGGCTGGCTCCACCCGTCATCTCGCGATTCAGGTCGTCCAGCGTCTTCACCACCGCATCGAACTTCGAACTGTCCGCCGGTTTCATCGACTGGATCTTCGTGGACAGATTCTGCTGATACTGCGGCAACTGCTGCGCCAGATCGATCGCCTGGCTCGTGATCAACCAGCCTCCACCCAGAATCAGCGCCGCGATCCCGAGCATTGTCACGATCACCGCCCCTACCCGACGCAGACGCCTCTCCAATCGCTTCACCAGAGGGATCAGGAGAAAGGCCAGCAGGAACGACATCGCCAGCGGAGCCAGAACCTCACGCGCCAGATACAGCCCCGCGATCAGGGCAATCATCGTGAAGGCCTGGAGGGTGGAATGGATCGACTTCAGCGACCCATCGCGCCCCAGGGCACTGGCCGGCTCGTTCTTGGGATTGGACATGAAAAGCAGAGAGGTGAACCCCAGCATGGCCCAGCGAGGCTTGTGGGCACAACCTCAATCCTGCTGAACCCTTTCTCCGAGAATGGCTCAACAGGCAGCTGAATCGAGTCCACGAAACTCCACAAGATCCCTCCGCCAGCACCAACACTTCAGCCCAGTCGGCCCAAATCAAAAATCAACAATCATCAATCCCTCTTCAATCTCCAACGTTCGTAGTCCCTCCCTTCAGGGGGCTCTTCCTCGAAGAGAGTGGCCAGTGGCCGGGATCCAGTGGCCAGGCAGAGGATCGGAGATTGGAGATTGGAGATTGGAGATTGGAGATTGGAGATTTCGTCATTCGGAAATTCCTCATTCGTCATTCACCTCTCGTCATTCACCTCTTCCCTTCGATGTTCGATGTTCGATGTTCGATGTCCCTCTCGCTACGCCGCCCCATCCCGCAGGAGCGACATGCGACCAGCCGCCGGAATCGATTCCCATTCCTATAAAATTCGCCTTGAAGTGTTCGCCTGAACTCCTCAATAAGATCCCATGTCCCGTCAATCTTCCCAGGTTGAGACCTGTCCTCCTCCCTCTCCCGAGCGGCTGCGATTCCTTCGTCGAATCGAAGAACTTCCAATCAAGCCCGCCGCCCGTGACTATTACG
>JAIYDT010000366.1 GCA_027487355.1 Verrucomicrobiaceae bacterium | reverse complement strand
GCCCGGCTGACCCATCATGTGGCCGCGAGTCCAAGGCGAGGATCCATGATCCGAGGCACGAGGGTTCGATTCCGATCTGAATGAGGATTGTGAATTGTGGAACCGACCGGACCGGGGATATCCGATATCATGTTTCCTCCTTCTTCTCTGTTTCCTCTGTGCCTCTTCAGAGATAAAATTCGCTCATGGCATCATGAGCTTCGATCTCAAGAATCATCTTTCAGGCGGTTCAGTCCCATTATGACTTCCGACCTTCACAACGAAGCAGCCAATCAGGCGATTTGCACCAACTTGCAAGGAGCAGAACGCCCGGATGACTTGATTGGACTCATGCGGTTCGCACGTTCACCCGTTGCATCCCGAGCAATTCGCAACAATCCAGTTATCTATTAGTTAATTCAAATAAAGCATCCACCTTCCAGACTGCCCCAATCCCGTTGATGAATCCATCAAGCGACTTGAAGGCAGCCCAACACCATCATGAAACCAAGACTCCAACGCTTCTTCAAAGGAGCCATTCCCTCGATCATTGTCCTGCCTGCCATGGTGCAACTGGCCAGTGCCGCCATCATCCTCCCCAATGGTGCGGGCGATGTCTTCATCACCCCTGCGGGCAGCGGCCCCAACAACATCCAGACCGGATTTGGAGGGCCGCCGCCAGCCGGAGGTCATCAGATCCTGATCGATGCCGGTGCCACGGTGAACCCGCTGGCGGGTGACGTCATCGAGATCCAGGTCTCCAACGCCTCGGCCGCCTTCTACACAATCAACAACAACGGCTCTCTCGTTTCCAATGGAGGAGTGGGCAACCATGGCATCGACACCGCAGACCTGGTCGGGTTCACCCCTTCGATCACGGTCAACAACACCGGAACGATCACCGGGGCCAGCGCGATCCGCGCGAACAACACCCTGACCCTCACCAACTCCGGACTGCTTTCCGGGATTGGCGTGGCCGATGCCGCAGTCTATGCCAGAAACGGCGGCAGCATCACCAACAACACAAGCAGCAGCATCACCGGACTCGTCCATGGCGTGATCTCGGATTCCCTGACCGGCAACCTGCTGCTGAACAACTCCGGCACGATTGCCGGCAACAATGGAGACGGAGTCCGCATCGTCGGCACAGCCACGGTCAACAACTTCGCCGGTTCGATCACCGGATCGGTCAATGGCCTCATCGTGGGAAACAATGCCCAGATCCTCAACAACGCCACGATCACAGGAGGCACCCTTGATGGGATCTCGGCCGGAAACGGTCTGACCCTCACCAACAGTGGCATCATCCAAACCACGGGAGACGACGGAGTCTCCGCAGGCAGCGGCGCGCTGATCTCCAACAGCGGCCTCATCCAAGGCAGCTTCGGCACCTTCCTCTTTGCCGGCAACTCCACGGTCACCAACTCCGGCACAATTCGCGGCAACCTCGCCACGGCGATTCTCGTCGGGGCAGGCACGGGTGTGACCATCAACAACAGCGCCCTCATCACCAGCCCGACGAATGCCTTCTCCGGCAATCTCGGCAATGACGTGCTCAACCTTTCCGCAGGATCACGCCTCGTCGGCAACGTCCTCGGTGGAGGCGGAACCGACACCATCAATTTCACCGGTGGTCTCACCGCTCCAGGTGGCCTCGGCAACTCGATCCGCGGAAACGTCGCGGCGTTCACCAACATCAACAAGTCCGGCACCGGCGTGGCCTTCATTGGACTGCCCGGTGATTCGGCCTATGCGATCGCCGCCGACACCATCGCGATCTCCTCCGGTGGACTCTACCTCAATGGCAACGTCACGGGCAACCTAGCCCTCCAGTCCACCCTCAATGCCAACGGATCAGCCCTCGGCGGCACCGGGCTCTGGAACGCGAATGTCAACCTGCTGTCAGGTGGATTCAGCGCGGGCGCGATTCCGATCAATCTCGATTCGAATCCACTCAACGCCGTCGGTGCCGTGACGCTCACCGGAAATGTCGTCCACTCGGCAGGATCATTCATCCGCTTCGACGTCGTGCCGGATGCGCCGATCAACAACGGGATCAACAGCGACCTCATCACCCAGACCGGCCTCGGCAACAGCTACAACCTCGCCGGCGCGGACCTGAGGATCTCCTCGACCAATCAGAACCGGGTCATCCGGAATGGCACCTACACGGTGGTCGCCAGCGACACGTCCATTGTCGGATATCCAGCCTTGGGAACCCTCGGCGTGCAGTACAACGCGAACGTGAATGCCACCGACACCGGCTTCGTCGGCTCGCAGGTGCCTAACAGCGCCACCTCCGACACGACCAATGTGCTGGCCCGCTATTTCACGACAACTGCTCTGGCAGACTCGGGCACCAATCTGGTGCTCAATGTTCAGCATGACTTCGCCGGGCTCCCAGGTCTCACGGCGAACCAGGTGTCGCTTGCCGGAGCCATCGACGCCTCGATCAACAACCCGAATCCTCTCACTCAGGACTTCATCGCCGCACTCGACAACTCCGATCTCTTCGCAGTCCAAGCGAGTCTCGCCGCACTCGATCCGAGCACCTATCTCGGCTTCACGACAGTGACGATGAACAGCAACTACCGCCTCCACCGCATGGTCCAGGATCATCTGGCCACCGTGAGGGATGGCGGTGAATCCATGACGGAAACCTCCGCTCCGACCCGCGATTCGAAAGGCGGAATGATTCCAGGTGAATCGGCCACTCGCACCTCCGGGAAAGGCAATGTCTGGGGCGCGGTTTCCTATGACAGCCAGGACTACGATGTCAGTGGCAGCCAGGCGGATTTCGATGGCGACTCCTGGTCGTTCACGGCCGGCTTTGACTGGCGGGTCGGACCGGAGCTGGTTCTTGGGGTCGTGCTTGATGGCTCCAGGGGCACCTACGATGGTCTTGGTACTTCGACCGACGTCGACAGCTATCGGGGTGCCCTCTACGGCACCTGGGGCTCCTCAATGGGACTCTACTCCGACTTCCTCGTCGGATACGGCGACCACAGCATGGACTCCAGCGGAGTACTTGGTGGAGTGCTCGGTGGGCTTGCGACAGCCAATCAGGATGCCACCAGCCTTCAGGCCCTCTGGACGATCGGCTACGCCATGGGCAACCAGCAGGTGAAACACGGGCCGTTCATCGGACTGGAGTATCAGAACGTGGATGCCGACGGATTCACGATCACGGGTCCTCTGCCGATCGCCGTGGGCGGTCGCGAGACCGACTCGCTTCGCGCGCTGGCTGGCTATCGGGTGAATGGCAACTACGGAACCTTCCGCCCCTATGCCTCGGTGGCCTATGCCTATGAGTTCGAGGACGGACCGAACCGCAGCCTGGCCTCGTTTGGTGGCGTGCCATTCAGCATTTCCGGAGCGGAACAAAGCTCGGCGATCCTGATCACCGCCGGAACCGGGATTGTCCTCACGAGTTACCTGACCCTCGACGTCGGGTATCGCGGGGAAATCGCCGACGATGACGGGCTCAGCAGCCATGGTGGCTCCATCGGTCTGAACTACTCGTTCTGATCAACGTTCACCGCCCCTCCCCCCCCCGCCGTCGCCCTGCCAAGGGCGGCGGCTTTTTGCTTTGAGCGGCTGACTTTGTTTCTCGTCTCCCAACGACAGGAACTCCATTCTCCGCAGAGTCGCAGAGGCAAGAGGAGGTCGCTGAAACTGATCCATCAATCATTCCTCAACCTCTCCGCGATCTTCGATTCCTCAGTGCCTCAGCGGCGAGAAATGGCGGACAGGATCATGACCTTCGAACTTGGGAAAGAGCCTACAAGCCCTCGGTTCATGCCGGAAAGCTTGATTCGGCAGTTGGATTTCGTCATCCACTCATCATGCCGCGCCTTCTCCGTCTTGCCACCAAGACCCTTCTGATCGGTTTGTTGCTCGCTCTCGGTCTGCTCACCGGTTGCCAGAGCAAGCTGATCTATTTCCCACGACCCTATGGCCCCAGCGATGTCTCCGACTGGAAACGACAAGCGGGAACCGAAGTCCTCGCCTACCAGACCTCTGAAGGCCGGCAACAAGCCTATCTTCTCAAGAAATCCCCCAAGCCCGAACGGCTCTGGATCGTCTGCGGAGGCAATGGCACCGTTGCGCTCGACTGGTCGGACTGGCTGCGCGAGCACGGCACGGAAAGGGACGCCTGGCTGCTCTTCGACATGCCGGGATACGGAGCCAATGAAGGCGAGCCGAGCCCGTGGACCATCCGGCGCAGCTTGAAAGCCGCGATCCCGGCGGCGACCGGGTCTCTGGGCTGGTCGGCCACGGAGGCTCACCAGCGGCTTCGATTTTTCGGCCACAGCCTCGGTGGCGGCGTCTGCCTGATGGCGGCCCAGGAGTTTGACATCCGGAAAGGCGTGCTGCTCGCCCCCTTCACCAGCACGATGGATATGAGCCGCGAGGTGCTCGGTGTTCCGCTGGGCTTCCTGCTCTGGCATCGCTTCGACAACCAGGCCCGTCTTCGGGAACTGGATGCCAAAGGTGGAGCCCGGGTCGCCATTCTTCACGGACACGACGACGAGGTGATTCCGGTCCGGATGTCCCGCCAATTGGCAGCAGAACTGCCCTCGACCGTCCAATACACCGAGATCCCCAAGGCCCGCCACAACACCCTCCAGGACATCGCGATCCCGGAAATCCTCAAGGCCATGGACGAGATCAGGAAATGAAGTGGGTGGGGCGAACAAGGTGTCGAGATGTCCTGGCAATGGGCTAGCGAATAGCGAAGACGACTTTCGCCGCCAGTCCAAATGAAGGGGCCTCGGAGGCAAGGTCGGATGGCATAGGTTGCATGCAGGGGTAGGGATGCAGGTGACCTCGGAGTTGGATGGTGGCCGACGATAGACCGCTCACCCTCGGGAGGGAGATGAGAAAACACAGCACGAAAGAAGAATTAGTTATGACGATCTTCGGACTCACTCAATGAATGAGTCCGACGCGATTCGGATGTTCAACTCCGACTATCCGGTCGCGGAAGAGGAAACCGCAAATCTGGATTATCGAACGTCGAGTTTCCGCTCGCAGAGAAGCCGGTGTATCCCGTAACCGCAGGTACGGCGGTAAGGTCCGTTCCAGCATAGGTGCTGTTTGAGGTGAAATCCGTGT
>JAIYDT010000360.1 GCA_027487355.1 Verrucomicrobiaceae bacterium | reverse complement strand
TCCCACTGGGCGAAGCAGCTTCGGCCGTTGCAATAAATCTGGAGCCAGCGGCCCTTGCAGACGGTCTTGCCTGGCTCGGGATTGATCCGGCTGAACCACGGGATGACCCGAGGTGCCTCGGGTTTGTGGCTGTTGTAGTCGAGGACGTCGTTGTAAGGCAGAGCGATGTAGAAAGGGTTCAGCCTCGGCGAAAACGACTTCGGCCTGAACTCTCCGGTCTTGAAGTCGGCGATCCGGGATTCAGGTGCTGGATCATCGAATCCTCCGAAGTTGCTCGTCCAGGACTGGTCCCAGGACGACTTGTAATTCGGCGTTGGATTGCGATCGCTCGGCGACTCTCCGATCCAGAAGACGGTGCAAGTCACATTCGCCCGCCACGGATAAGGCACCCGAGAGGCTGGCTCCACCGGACGTGCTGGCGCGACGGGGCGGTTGCTGGTCGGGATGACGACCCGGGGCGTTCCGGTCGAGGCATCCGGACTCTGGGCATGAGCCGAACCTGATGCCAGAAGCAGCAGATTCAGAATCGCAGCGAGGGTGGCGCGGGGCGAAGTCATGCGGGAGAGGAAGATCGGTCATGCGGCAGGATCACAGCCGGGTGGGTCTGATTTTCCCGATTCAAGGCCCTTGGGCAAGCAGCAAAAGGCCGCCCCGTGAGGAGGAAACCTTCAACACTGGAGGGCCGCTCCGCGACGTCTGCGGAGCCTCGCGAGAGCGGATAAATTTGCAAGGGGCAGGCCGCCCGGCTCGGGGACCGCATTCCAACCTCAGGATGTTGTCAGACTCAGAACTTCCGCAGAACCGTATCGTGCTTTTCCCGATCCGAGGTATCCGGATGATCCAGCGTGTAGTGCAGTCCGCGCGACTCCTTGCGGCGGATGGCGCACTCGACGATCAGCGAGGCCACGGTCACGAGGTTTCGCAGTTCGAGAATGTCGGCATTGACCCGGTGTCCCCAATAAAACTCGCGCACTTCCTTGCTCAGATTCCGCAATCGGGTGGCGGCGCGTCGCAGGCGATTTTCCGTTCTAACAATCGAAACGTAATCCCACATCAGGCGGCGGATCTCGTCCCAGTTATGATAAATGACGACAAGCTCGTCAGGCTCGGCGGTGTCGCCATGCTCCCATTCCGGGATTGGCGGGATCGATTCCTGGGCCTTGTCCGGTGAGTAGAAATCGACCATCTGCTCGATCGCGCGACGGGCGATGACATTTCCCTCCAACAGCGAGTTCGAGGCCAGTCGGTTGGCTCCATGCAGGCCGGTGCAGGCGACCTCGCCGATGGCGTAAAGCCCGCGCACGCTGGTCTTGCCGTCCACATCGGTGACCACGCCACCGCATTGATAATGAGCGGCAGGAACGACCGGGATCGGCTGGGTTTCGCAGTCGATCCCAAACTTGAGCAGGTTCTCGTAGATATAGGGAAAGCGCTCCTTCATGAAGCCCTTCGGCTTGTGCGTGACGTCGAGGTAAACGCAGGGCGCTCCCGTGCGCTTCAGCTCGCGGTCGATCGCCCGGGCCACGATGTCGCGCGGGGCCAGCGAGCCTCGCGGGTCGATCTTGCGGGTGAAGTCCTCGCCCTTGTTGTTGATGAGAATGCCGCCCTCGCCGCGCACGGCCTCGCTGACGAGAAAGGACCGTGCCTCGGGGCCGATCGCCGCCGGGTTGTAGAGACAGGTCGGATGGAACTGGATGAACTCCATGTTCGAAATGGTCGCCCCAGCCCGCCACGCCATGGCCACGCCGTCACCGGTCGCGGCGTCGGGATTGGTGGTGTAGAGGTAGACCTTTCCGCATCCGCCGGTGGCGAGGATGACGCGATCCGAGTGGAACACCGAGACCTCGCCGGACTTGCGGTCGAGCACGTAGGCCCCAAGCACGCGATCATCGATGACAGCTCCGAGTTTCGCCGTGGTGATGAGATCGACCGCGCAGTGGTGCTCGAGAATGGTGAGGTTCGGTGTGTTTCGGGCCGTTTCCACCAGGGCGCGGGCGATCTCCCGGCCGGTGGTGTCGCGCGCATGAAGGATCCGTCGGGCCGAGTGGCCGCCTTCCTTGCCGAGCTGGAAATGGTCGCCCTGTTTGTCGAACTCCACGCCGTATCCGGTCAGGTCGTCGATGGTCGCCGAGCCTTCCTCGATGATTTTGCGGACCACCGCCTCGTCGCAGAGCCCGGCTCCGGCGTCGAGGGTGTCGGCCACGTGCTTTTCCACGTTGTCGCCCTCATCGCAGAGTCCCGGCGGCAGCACGGACGCGATCCCGCCCTGCGCCCAGGCGGTGTTGGATTCGAACAGCCCGCCTTTCACGAGCACGAGGACGGAGCCGTGTTTGGCGGCTCGGATGGCGAAGCTCAGTCCGGCGATGCCGGCGCCGATGACAAGAAAGTCGGCGGTCATGTGGCGGCAAGAATGGTCTCGTATCCGACTTGGGAAAGGGGAAAATTGCGCCTTTCTCATGGCCACGCCTTGACCGGACCCATCCGAGACGTCAGGCCTCGGACATGAACGTCTTCATTACGGGCACCGACACCGGCGTGGGAAAAACCCGCACTACCCGCCTCCTGCTCGAAGCCCTGCGCGCGGAAGGCCGCGATGCCGTGGGCTACAAACCGGTCTCCGCTGGCGATCGCGACGATGCCCTTTTGCTGGCCGAGGTTTCCGGAGATGAGCCTCTCGACGCCATCAATCCCGTCCATTTCCAGTCCGCCGTCGCGCCCTACGTCGCCGCGATGCTGGAAAACACCAGCCTCGACCCGCAGGTCCTGATTTCCGGGTATCAGGCCCTCGCAGCCCGTCGCGAACTCGTCCTTGTCGAAGGCGCAGGCGGCTGGGAAGTCCCGCTGGCCCCCGGCTACCGCATTTCCGATCTGGCTGCCGATCTCGGCCTGCCGGTCATCATCGTGGCCGCGAACAAGCTCGGTGTCCTCAACCACGTCCTCCTCACCGTCAACGCCATCCGCGCCAAAGGCCTGACCTGCGCCGGCATCGTCCTCAACCAGCTCGGCGACGAACTCGACACCGCCATGATCACCAACAAGGGCGTCATCGAGGACCTCACCGGCGTCCCGCTGCTCACCCACATCATCCACGATCAGGATTTCCTCGATCTGGAGGATTTCCCGGTTCTATCGGAGAATTGAAACCACGGATGAAGAGGATGAACACGGATGAAATGATTCACGTTTCCGCGTTTGATCTCTTCAATCCGTGTCCATCGGTGTTGATCCGTGGTTGAATTCTCTTCCCGATGGGAAAGCCGAGTAATCCGTCTTGCCTCTTGATTCTTTCTTCTCCTGACCCCTACTTCCCACATGGCTCTTGCCCAGCTTCCAGACGCCACCGGCCACTTCGGCAAATTCGGCGGCATGTTCGTTCCGGAAACCCTCATGGCTCCGCTCCAGGAGCTGACGGTCGCCTATGACGAGGCCCGCCGCGACCCGGCCTTCCAGGCCCAGCTCGACGACTTGCTGCACAACTACGTCGGCCGTCCGACCCCGCTGTATTTCGCCGAACGCTGGACCGAAAAGCTCGGCGGCGCGAAAATCTATCTGAAGCGTGAGGACCTGCTCCACACCGGAGCCCACAAGATCAACAACGCCCTCGGCCAGATCCTGCTCGCCAAGCGTCTCGGCAAAACCCGCATCATCGCGGAAACCGGAGCCGGCCAGCACGGAGTCGCCACCGCAACCGTTTGTGCCCGCTTCGGCATGGAGTGCGTGGTTTACATGGGCGCCGTCGACATGGAACGCCAGGCGCTCAACGTGGCCCGCATGCGCCTGATGGGAGCCGAGGTCCGCGCCGTCACCGCCGGACAGGCGACGCTGAAGGAAGCGGTCAATGAGGCGATGCGCGACTGGGTCGCCACGGTTGACCACACCCACTACATTCTTGGCTCCGCCCTCGGCTCGCATCCGTTCCCGATGATGGTCCGCGATTTCCATCGCGTGATCGGCGTCGAGGCCCGCCAGCAGGTCCTGGAAAAGGAAGGCCGTTTGCCCGACTTGCTCGTCGCCTGCGTCGGTGGCGGCTCGAACGCGATGGGCCTCTTCCATCCTTTCCTCAACGACGAAACCGTCCGCATGGTCGGCGTCGAGGCCGGTGGTCTCGGCATCCTTCCGGAAAAGCACGCCGCGCGTTTCCAGGGAGGGAAGCTCGGCGTCCTTCAAGGCACCAAGACCTGGCTGCTCGCCAATGACGACGGCCAGATCGAACTCACGCACTCGGTTTCCGCCGGACTCGACTACGCCGCCGTTGGCCCGGAGCACGCCTATCTTCAGGACATCGGTCGTGTCGAATACACCTACGCCACCGACGACGATGCCCTCGCCGCGTTCAAGGAACTCGCCCACACCGAAGGCATCCTGCCCGCGTTGGAAAGCGCCCACGCCATGGCCTACGTCTCGAAGATTGCAGGCAGCCTTCCGAAGTCCGACATCATCATCGCCAACCTCTCCGGCCGCGGCGACAAGGACGTCGAACAGGCGGCGAAGTATCTGCTCTAAGGAGCGGCGACATTCCTGTCGCCAGCCAACCGCCATTGTCGCGACAGGAATGTC
>JAIYDT010000446.1 GCA_027487355.1 Verrucomicrobiaceae bacterium | reverse complement strand
TGCTCGACGTTTTCCGTGAGGTCGCGGGAAGTGAGGCCCTTGTGGATGTGCTCGTGGCCGGCGAGGTCGTTGAACTCCTCGATGCGCGCCTTCACGTCGTGGCGGGTGATCCGCTCGCGGGCCATGATCGACGCGGGATCGACGCTGTCCTTCGCGACTTCATAGGCGGCGATCGCCTCGGCAGGAATGTCCAGCCCCAGATCGCGCTGGGCCTTCATCACGGCGATCCAGAACTCGCGTTCGAGCACGATCCGGCCCTCGGCGGACCAGATGGATTGCATGGCGGAGGAGGCGTAGCGTTCGGCGAGGACGTTGGGAATCACGGGGGGACGTGTAAGGGGCGGAGCGCGGGTCGCCAAGAGGGATGTGCGGGAAATCCGCCGATTGCCTTGACGCTCAGGGACGGGACCGGTCATCTCGGGCCGTTCCTTTTGCTTCAACGTCTTTCCCATCCCATGCGTGCGCTTTCCATCCTCCTCGCCTCGATTCCCCTTCTCCACGCCGCCGAGCCGCTGCCTCTGATTCCGCAGCCGAAATCGGTGGAAATGAAGGACGGCTCCTTTGCACTACCGGAGACCGTCGGTATTCGCATGCCCGCAGAGCTCAAGAACGAGGGCATCTACCTCGGTCAACGTTTGAAAAGCGGGCTCGGCCACCCGGTTTCCGCCAGCGGCGAGGGCGCGATCAAGCTCTCGATTTCCTCCGGCCTGCCCGTCGACGGATACGTTCTCAACGTCGGCAAATCAGGAGTCTCCATTGAGGGCCAGAACGCCACCGGGGTCTTCAACGGCATCCAGACCCTGCTGCAACTTCTGCCGCCTCAGGTTTACGGAAAGGACGCCAAGTCCCCCATCAAGGCCAGCCTGCCTTTCCTCACGATCAACGACTCCCCCGCCCTGCCCTGGCGTGGCCTGCACCTCGATTCCGCCCGCCATTTCATGCCGAAGGACTTCGTGATCAAGCTCCTCGACCTGATGGCGATCCATAAGCTGAACCGCTTTCACTGGCACCTTGTGGACTCCGAGGGCTGGCGACTTGAAATCAAGAAATACCCCAAGCTCACCCAGGTCGGCCAGGACCAGCCCGCGTGGTATCCCGGCGAGGATCCCACCGATCACTCGATCAAGGCAAAGTTCAGCTACGGCAGCTTTCACGGCGGCGGCTTCTACACCCAGGACGATGTCCGCGAGATCGTGGCCCATGCTGCAAAGCTTCACATCGAAATCATGCCGGAGATCGAGTTCCCGGCCCACGCGATGGCGATGTTCACAGCTTACCCGGAATTCTCCACTACCGGCAAAGTGCCCGTCGTGAAGTCCAACCACTCGCCCGACCTCATCAACGTCGATGAAAAGTCGATCAACTTTCTCAAGGACATCCTCGATGAAACGATGGCGCTGTTTCCCGGAAAGTGGATCCACTTCGGCGGCGACGAGGCTCCGAAAGGCCAGTGGAAGCAGAGCGAGTTCGTCCAGAAGCGGATCAAGGAACTCGGCCTGAAATCAGAGGACGAGCTTCAGTCGTGGTTGTTCGGACAGATGGCCGCACACGTTGCGAAGAAGGGAAAGGTCGCGGTCGGCTGGGAGGAAATCACCCACGGTTTCCTGCCCGAAGGCGCGGTGGTGATGCCGTGGCTGTCAATGGACACCGCCGCCAAGGTCGCGAACTCCGGCCACCCGGTCATCCTCTGCCCGGTCGGGCCACTGTATTTCGATTCCTATCAGACCACCGATCCCACCGACAACCAGGCGCTCTACAAGGGCCCCTTCACGCTGCGTGCGGTCTATCAGTTCAACTGCGATCTGAACAACGTCGCCGCCGACAAGCGCGGCAACATCTGGGGCGCGCAGGCCCAGCTCTGGACCGAGCTGATGCCGAAGCCCGAGCACGTCGAGTATCAGGCCTTTCCCCGCAGTGCCGCCCTTGCCGAGGCACTCTGGACCACGGCGGATCGCAAGGATTTCAAGAGCTTCCAGCAGCGACTCATCCGGCACGTCGAGCGGCTCGATGTGATGAAGGTGAACTACCGCAAGCTCGAGGCCGGCTCACCGATCTCGTGGTCGAAGGAGACCATTTCACCGGGCCGGAAAGACCTCGTGCTCGAAGGGCCAGTCGGGCTCGACCTCCAGCCCGGCACCTATGAAGCCACACCCGGCTATCAAGGCGGTGGCTTCGGGCTGTGGTTCGATCGCATCGAACTGGTGGCCGACGGCAAGGTCATCGCCAGCGACGCCCATCGCGGCTTTACCGGCAACAATCCGAAAGATGCGGTCTACAAACTCGTGGTGGAAACCGTCGTGCCGAAAGGCAGCAAGGTGACCCTGCGCGCCTTCGCCGACAGCCACGAAGGCACCGACTCCACCGGCGAGATTGGATTCCGAAAGGCGAAGTGAGTGCCCGATCAAGTCTGGCGGATCGGGTTCACTCGTCTGTTCCGTCTTTCAAACCCTTTCGTGCTTTCGACTCCAACGTCTTGATGCTTTCAACGGAAGGAAGCTTCTCGGGCATGGTGCCGCCGAGTTCCTGGATTGTTTGTCGAACCTTCTCGCCGACCTCCCGGTGCGCGCGGTTGGCCTTTTCCTTTCCGGTGATTTGCTCCCGTCTCAACTTGTCCTCGGCCTGGGTGGCCCGGAAAAGGTTGGCCGCCAACTCGGTGCTCCCCATGTGATCGAGGATCTGCTGGCTCTTTTTGAGGCCTTTCTGGCGATGGATATCCTGCGCGCCAAGTCCTCCATACAAGCCCATGTATCCATGGTTCTGGAAAATGGCATAGTCCTTTGGCTCGACCACTCCTGCATCCTTCGCCGCATCGGCAAATTGGCTATTGTGCTTCTTCAGTTCCGAGCGGATGGCCAGGCGACGCTGCGCTTCCAACTCCTCATCACTCAGTTCCTGTCGCCGAGTCTGAATCGCAAAGTAGGTCTGCCCATGCGCGACGATCTCCTTGGCTGGATCCGCGTTCTGGATGACGAGGTAGCAGGCGTAGCGCGACATCATCACAGCCTTGAGAGACCGCTGCGCTCCACTACCGATCTCGACCATTTGGTCGGTACCGACGAAATGGTCTTCCACCGGCTGGCCGCTGTTGGAACAGGCTGCGCGGGCCTTTTCGATGACGGCCTGGAAATGCCTGTAGTTGACGTATCCAAGGACTTTGGCGAAGTCCCGGCTGGACCAATACTCGATGCCCGCTGGATTGGTGCGGCGGATCGATTCAAAGGATGTGATCTCGTGACTCATGTGTTCGTATGAGCATTGATGACCTAGATCCAGGCCCCGGGCAAGTGTCTAAATGAACACGTTAAATTCAGAGCGTGATGCTCTACGGCTTGTTGCCTTCGCCGACAGCCACGAAGGCACCGACTCCACCGGCGAGATCGGATTCCGGAAAGCGAAGTGGGCTCGACTCAGAATTTCAGCCGCTTGGGCTTGGCGAGGTCGCGGTTGAGCTTGTCGCAGACCAGCCTGCAAAGCTCGAACACCATCGGGTCGCCGATGGCATAAAGCACGCTCGTGCCCTCCTTGCGGCGGGTGAGGATACCGGTTTCGTAAAGCAGCCGGAGCTGCTTGGAAACGTTCGCCTGCGTCGTGGTGAGAGCCTCCACGATCTCGGACACGCTTTTCTCGCCATCCTTCATTTCCTGAATGATCGCCAGGCG
>JAIYDT010000242.1 GCA_027487355.1 Verrucomicrobiaceae bacterium | reverse complement strand
TGCCGGAGCCTGCGGAGGTGATTCAAGACCAGGCAAGGCAGGTCCTGGTTCGACCTTCCCAGGTTCTACAGTCTGATGAGGATTTCAATCAGCAGGATGGACCGAATGTCAGGGTGATGACTTTGGGAAATGGCGGACGCGCGGTTCATCTCAAGTCAGCGGACGGCCGGTCCCTCACAAGGAAGGCATTCACTGCCGCTGGAGTGCTCGAGTCCATCAGCGTTTTCCGTTTGGATGAGAGGGGAAATCCGCTGAGTGCCAAGCTATATGATGGGACGCAACAGGAACTCTTCAGAGTCTCGTTCGGTTATCGGAAATCGGATGGTAAGCTGATCGAGTTGAGGATGTTTGATTCCCGTCAGAAGCAGATGGATGTGGATGGGGTCACTGAATTGCCGGTGCTCCGAAAGATCTGTGGCTATGATCCTGAAGGGAAGATGACCCTTGGACCTGCGATCATCGTGCGGCCCGCCATTGGAGCCGAGGAGGCCATCAAGAGCGGGATTGAGCCGATGATCCTGGACGGGAATCCGTTTGATTCCGAGCCGATGCCTGTTCCTGCGCCTCAACGATAAGCCGCTGAGATTCAGACCAAGGAAGACTCGGAGCTGGAAGCTCCAGAAACGGACTGGAGCAGAGATGCTCCAGCTACGTTAGCGGATTTTACGCCAAGGGCGTTGGTTCCCAAAGCCCAGGGTTGCTCGTATCCGGGCTACCCTGGGAATTGGCAGCCTAACCGACCATACCCCATAGGGGTTTCATCCGGTGGCGACTTTCGTGATGATGGGAGTGGACGGAGTCAACCGTCGGATGGAACCACGTTGTGGTTCGAATCAGGAGACTTTCCACCCGGGGTAGCCGTTCGTTCCTCACGCCAACCCCGGGCTTTGGGAAACAACGCCGTCGGCGTAAAGAAGCCTGGCGGCGGATTTCATCCTTGTGGCAATCAATCCAATGAAAACTCGAAGCTGGAAGCTCCAGAGACGGACTGGAGCAGAGATGCTCCAGCTACCCGTCCTCAAGCTTCGTCCGCGCCTAACAGCTCGAGGATCCGCTGGAGGTCGTCGTTGCCGTAATATTCCAGCTCGATCTTGCCTTTCTTGGCGCTGTGCTGGATCGAGACGTGGGTCGCGAAGAGTTCGCGCAGACGGTTTTCGATCGCTCGAATGTGGGTGTCGGTCTCTCGGGAAGCGGCTGGAGTGTTAGACGGCTTTTTCGTTTCTCCCACGGCTCCGGCTGGATCATTGAGGAAGCTCTGGGCGAGCTTCTCGGTGGCGCGGACGGTGAGTTTTTTCCGCACCACCTGATCGGAGGCGAGGAGCTGGGCGTCGCGATCCTTGATGGAAAGCAGGGCCTTGGCATGGCCGACGGAGAGGTGGGCTTTGGCGACGAGCATCTGGATGTCCGGATGCAGGTCGAGGAGGCGCATGGCATTGGCGACGCTGGCGCGTGACTTGCCGACGCGAACGGCGATGTCCTCCTGTTTCATCGTGAACTCACGGGCGAGTCGCACGTAGCCGGCGGCTTCTTCCATCGGGTTGAGATCCTCGCGCTGGAGGTTCTCGATGAGGGCCATTTCGAGCACGTCGCGGTCGGACGCTTCGCGCTCGATGACCGGCACCGTGGCGAGGCCGAGCTTCTTCGAGGCCCGCCAGCGACGTTCTCCGGCAATGAGTTCGAGCTTTCCTTCGACAAGGCGGACGATGAGCGGCTGGATGATTCCATGCTGGCGGATCGATTCCATCAGGTCATCGAGCGGCGAATCGACGAAGACAGTTCGAGGCTGGAGCGGGGAGGGGACGACCTGATCGATCGGCACATCGCGGACGCGCTTTGACTCGTCCACAGGAGTCTCCTGAGGAGCCGGGGTGCTACCTGCCTGTTTCTTGATGAGGGCTCCTAGTCCCTTTCCGAGTGCCTGCTTCGCCATGGGGGAGGGATCTTTACGGACTCACGATGGGAAAACCAAGCGGATTTCAGGAGCGCTTGACGGACGGGGCTTTGCGGGCCATCGATTGCTTTGTGATAACGTTGCGATTCCTGATCTTGAGCCCGTGTTTTGTGGTGCTGGCAACGGGGTCAACCCTTGTCGCACAGGTCCAGCCTGCCCCGCCGGTGGCACCAGCGGCCCCAGCCGGGCCCGAGTATGATACACCGGCTGCGGAGGTGCCTTCTCCTGAAGTGATCGCTTCGGCGCGCACCGCAGTGGAAAGCCTTGGGGCCCAGGTGGTGCTTGGAAAATATGAGGTCGCGATCGAGCGGATGTATCCGACCTGGAAGAAGCGCATGGCCGAGCGGGTGGGAGGCATGGAAAAGCTCAATGCGCAGCTTGCGGGCGTGGCGGCCCAGATGCAGAGCAACGGGATGAGACTCATTTCCTTCAAGCCGCAGGGCCAACCCACGGTGCATGAGGTTTCACTCGGCAAAAAGACCACCGTCGTCAATGGCAAGGAGGTCAAGGTGGATGCGTTCACGAAGTGGCTGCTGATCTTTCCAACCGCAACTCAGTTCAGTCTTTTCAAGCCCAACGATCCGAAGCCTTACGTGGTCGAGACCACCGGATTTCAGGTGGCCATTTCCGAGAAGGGCAAGAACGAGTGGACCTTCATTGATGGGTCCGGCCTGAAGGTGGCGGATCTCCGCAGCCTCTTTTCCAATCTGCCGGAAGACCTGAAGCTGCCCGTCATCGGTGGCCGTGAGATCAAGTCAGGGGCCGAGCGCTGAAGAGAATCCGAACTGCAAGTCATGGCGAAGCGATCGAAGAAACAGGAAGAAGAGGCACAACTGCACAAGAAGCTCGTCGCGCTCTGGAACCGGGCCCAGAGCAAACTCTGCGAGGTCCGGGGATCGGAGATTCATGGCCGCGGAGTTTACGCCACGAGCCGGATTCTAAAGAAGACCAAGATCATCGAATATGTCGGCGAGCTGGTGGACAAGAAGGAGAGCGATCGCCGCGCGAACGCCCAGCATGCGAAGTCCCTCAAGACCGGCGATGCGGCCGTTTACATCTTCACCCTCTCCAAGACATGGGACATTGATGGCAACGTGCCTTGGAACACCGCGAGGCTGATCAACCATTCGTGCAATCCGAACTGCGAGGCCTTCGTGGAAGGTCGGAAAATCTTCATCTACTCGCTGCGTGACATCGCGGAGGGAGAGGAGCTGACCTTTGACTACGGTTTCGATGTGGACTGTTACGAGGATCATCCCTGCCTGTGTGGTTCGGACGGCTGCGTGGGGTACATCGTCAGCCGCGAGCAGTGGCCGACGCTCAAGGAGAGGCTGGCCAAGGGGAAAGCCCGAGTGTCATGAAACCCGACCGGCCGCCGACCGACTTCGAAACGCTCGTCTATCAGATCGTGCGGACGATTCCGAAGGGCAAGGTCTCGACCTATGGGACGGTGGCGAAACGAGCGGGACGCGGCACGGCCCGCTCAGTGGGGACCGCGCTGGCAAGAAATCCCTTCGCGCCGGAAGTGCCCTGCCATCGGGTGGTGCGCGCAGATGGATCGCTGGGTGGTTTCAATGGTGAAACCGAAGGGCCGGAGATGCAGAAGAAGACCCGCCTTTTGAAATCCGAGGGAGTCGAAGTCAGGTCGGGCGTGATCGACCTTTCCCGCTTTGGCAGTTGAGGGCTCAGTGGCCCATCAGCTTGATGCCCCAGGCCACAAGGCATGCGCTGGCGAAGGCGAGCAGGACCATCAACATCAGGCTGCGCCGTTGGCTCTTGTGCTCGTTGCGGACCTTGCCACGGGTGGCGCGTTCCTCAAATTCCCGCTGACGCTCGCGTTCACGGAAGTCATCGGTCGGCGGCAACGTGGCGCGTTCCTCCTCGCGTTGTCGTTTGATCCGGTCCGGCTCAGCAAGGGTGGCCGCGATGCTGGCTTCCAGCCGGGCCTGCTCTTCGGAGAGGGCCAGGAGTTCCGGATCCACATTGGAGTTGCCCCGGGACATGGCGATCATTTCAGGAGGTAAACGATGAGGGCCGCACCGCCGAGGACGAGGAGTGGAAGGTTGAAGGCCAGACCATTGCGGAACTGGGTCGCGAACTCGCCCATGGCCGCTGCGGCGGGACCTGTGCGCCTGCCCTTGCTGCGTCCGAAGATCGCACCACTGCGCATGCCGTCGAAATGGGTGGCCGCCTGTTCGTATTCATCCGTCGCGAGGTCAGCGGTCGTCATGGCACGATCGAGATGAGTGGAAAGTTGTTCCTTGGTCCAGGCTTCGGGGTTGTATTTGCCGAGCTTGTCGAGATGGGACGCGAAGCAGACGCGGCATTGTTCAAGGTCGTCCATTTCCTGGCGCATTTCGAAAAGCTCGCGGTCGATCCGCGTGACGGCGGACGAAAGCTTGTCGGTCAGCTCGACCTGGGTGGTCATGAAATCAAGCTTGCGCGAGTTGAGTTCCTCGAGCTCTTGCTTCTTGCGTTCCAGCTCCTCGCGTTTCTGCTTGAGCTGTTCGAGCTGGACCTCTGCGGCCTTGAGTTTTCCGTCGTAATCGTCCCCGACGGAGGCTCCTCCGGGTGTCATTTCCAACTGGGTGGAACGAACGCGGATGTGGTGGGTGTGTTCGGCGTTGCCGGGCATGGGAGTGGGAAGGGAAGCGGGACCCTTCCGTCATACGGATTTTCTGAAATCCAATCCAGCCAAATGTTCCGGATTTCCTGATGAATTTCGTGCCGCGCTCAAATGTAGAACATCGGCGAGCTGTTCTGCTGTGTCAGCACATCGAGCGTGATCGCCTGCATCTGCTGCTCCAACGCGTCCGCCACCGTCTTCCACGCCGCCCGCACGGCCGTGCCGGATTCTCCATCGCTGGAGACCGAGAACTGGATCAGCGAGGGATCCACCGCCAATACGATCTGTTGGAGCGTGATCGACTTCGCGGGCCGGGCCAGCAGATAGCCGCCATTCGAACCACGACGGCTGTCCACCAGCCCCGCACGCCGGAGATCATTGAGAATCTGCACCAGAAAGTTCGCCGACGCGGCTTCCCGTTGCGCGAGGTCCTCAAGGCGTGTAAGACTCCGCCCGTCGTCGCGGCGGGCCAATTGGGCCAGGGCGCGACAGGCATACTCCAGCTTCTGGGAAATCTTCATGAACGATTCGGAACACAAGGACGCCCCCGCGGCGAGCACGAAGGCAGGCGGGTTGTGCTCTGGCAGCACGATTGATCTCGGAACACTCTGGTCGGACATTCGCGCCGCCGCCCTTCAGGTCGCCGAGGAGGAGCCTTCGCTGAAGCCCTTGCTCGATGACGTGGTGCTCTCGCGCGACAGCCTCGGCACCTCGCTGGCCGCCCGGCTGGCTCGACGTCTGGCCCGCGAAGACATGCCGCGCGCGCGGATGGAGCCGTTGTTCGACGAGGTCTTTGAGAAAAACCCGGCCCTCGTCCAGAACGCGGGCCGCGACCTGCTGGCGATCTTCGAGCGCGATCCCGCCTGCTTTTCCCCGCTGGAGCCGCTGCTTTTTTACAAGGGCTTTCTCGCTCTGACCACCTACCGCGTCGCCCACCGGCTCTGGAACGACAACCGCCGCTGGCTGGCCTCGTATTTCCAGAGCATCGTCAGCGAGGCTTTCGCGGTTGATATCCATCCGGCGGCAAGAATCGGCTGCGGCATCCTGCTCGACCACGCGACGTCGTTCGTGGTCGGGGAAACCGCCATCATCGAAAATGACGTCTCGATCCTCCACGAGGTCACTCTCGGTGGCACCGGCAAGGAAAGCGGCGACCGCCATCCGATCGTGCGGTCCGGGGTTCTGTTAGGCGCGGGAGCGAAGATCCTCGGACGTGTGGAAATCGGCACCGGAGCCAAGGTCGGCGCGGGCAGCGTGGTGCTGAACGACGTGCCTGCCCATACCACTGTGGCCGGAGTGCCGGCGGTCATCGTCGGTGAGTCGCGCGAGGAGAATCCGGCGATTGAAATGAACCAGCGGCTTGAATGCCGGAAGCGTTGAAGCTTCATTCAAGGATCACGCGTTGACTTGGGGTCGATGTCGGGCGTGATCGAGACGTTAAGGGTTCGCAATTGGGTTCTCGTCTGGAAGCCCGGCATCTGACCGGGCTCCCAGCTCGAAATGGGACTCACAGCCGCGCCAGCACCGCGTCGGCCATGCCGGTGGTTCCCACGAGGATCTCGCCGGCGGCACCGGTGGCGATGTCGCCGGTGCGATAACCCTCGTTGATCGCGGCGGCCACGGCGGCTTCCACCACCTCGGCGGCTTCGTTTTCACCCAGCGAGAAACGCAGCAGCATCGCGAGCGAAAGAATCTGCGCGATCGGGTTGGCGATGCCCTGGCCGGCAATGTCCGGAGCCGAGCCACCGGAAGGCTCGTAGAGTCCGAAGTAGAGGCCGTTTTCCCCCTGCTGGCCCAGCGAGGCCGAGGGCAACATGCCGAGCGAGCCGGAGATCATCGCCATTTCATCGGAAAGGATGTCGCCGAAGAGGTTCTCGGTCACCAGCACGTCGAAGGAGCCGGGGCGCTTGATGAGCTGCATCGCGGCGTTGTCGACATACATGTGGGAGAGCTGGACTTCCGGGAACTCCTTCGCGATTTCCACCACGGTCTCGCGCCACAGCACGGAGGTGGCCAGCACGTTGGCCTTGTCCACGGAAAGCAGCTGCTTCTTGCGACCCATCGCAGCAGTGAAGGCCACGCGGGCGATGCGCTCGATCTCGCTCTTCTGATAGATCATCGTGTCGAAGGCGACCGGCTCACCATTCCGCTCCTCGCGGCCCTTCGGCTTTCCGAAATAGACCCCGCCGGTCAGCTCGCGGACACAGAGGACGTTGAAGCCATCGGCGATGAGTTCCTGTTTGACCGGAGAGGCATGAGTGAGGGAAGGCAGGCAGACGCCCGGGCGGAGGTTGGCGAAGAGCCCGAAGTGCTTGCGGATCGGCAGCAGCGCGCCGCGCTCCGGCTGGATGTCCGGTGGCAGGGACTCCCACTTTGGTCCGCCCACGGAACCGAACAGGATGCCGTCGGCCTGCTCACAGGCGCTGATGGTTTCCGGCGGCAGCGGATGCCCGGTGGCATCGATCGCCGCGCCCCCCACAAGATGCGAGGTGCGGGAAACGGTGAAGCCGCACTTGGCTTCGACGGCGTCGAGGACGCGGAGCGCCTCGTTCATGACTTCGGGTCCGATGCCGTCTCCGGCGAGAACGGTGATGCGGTGGCTGCGTGACATGGCGGGGAGAGTTCAGAATCGGGAATCCGGAATCAAGAGCAGGATTTCCGGGGGAATCTGTCGTCGCAGAGGCCGCAGAAGTTTTTCTCAATTTTCGGGTTGTCAAAACCCAAGCCGCCATCGTTAATCCCGGCCCCGCCGCAAGGAAGGGAATGGCCCGATAGCTCAGTTGGTAGAGCACGCGATTGAAAATTGTGGTGTCGGCGGTTCAAATCCGTCTCGGGCCACCACTCCTCCTCTCAAGTTTCCGAGAGGACCCCTTGCCGAAAATGCCGGAATCTTCGGCTGGCAGCTGCTCTAGAGGACGTCCAGAATGCTGGTCTATGAGCATGGCCCTCCGCACCCTCCTCGCCGCCTGCACCCTGCTGGGCTCACTCGCTGCGGCCGATGAGACGCTCGACCCCTCCAGCATCACGCGAAAGGTCATGCTCACTGGCAAGCAACTCGTGCGCGTGCAGGCCGACACCTTGCCGACCAGCGCCTTCAATTTTGATTCGCCCGATGCCTGGCTCTACATCGAAGGCATCGCTCCGTCCAAGGTCGTCTCCGATCACCTCAACCGGATCCTCGTTTACTACGAAAAGGCGGTCGTCGATGGGAACATCCGCGTCGTGCCCTACGAGAAAGGCACCCTCGTCATTCCCCACGGCCCGGCCTATCCGGCGATGTCGGTCTTCGCCGAAAAGTCTCTCTCCGGCCCCTCCCAGAACCTGAAGTGCCACCTGCCCCACGGCGATCCGAAGCGCGCGCCCTTGCCGGAAACCATCCGCTCCTTTTGCCTGAAGCACGGCTACATGGCGACCCTCGCCTCCAACGCCGACGGCACCGGCATCAGTCGCAACTACGTCGCCCAGGACGAGGACGTCGAAGTGAAATCCCTGCCGCCCGAACTCGATGGCAAGGTGCGCTTCGTGCGCGTCTTCCCGTGGCGCTGGACCGTGAAGAAAGGCATCGCCGGTGGTATTTGGCAGAACCTCAATGTCGG
>JAIYDT010000224.1 GCA_027487355.1 Verrucomicrobiaceae bacterium | reverse complement strand
GTGTCGGGTGAGATACTTCACCGACGGCGCGGTCATCGGCAGCAAGGCCTTCGTGAACGAAGCCTTCACCGCCTCGCGCGAGCGCTTCAGCCCCCGCCGCAAGGATGGGGCGCGGAAAATGAAAGGCACCGGAGTCCTCGCCAACGCCTTTTTGTGGAGCGTGCGGGATCTGCGGGTGGGTGTCAGCTGACGTTCACTTCCCTTCAAGTGCCTTCGTCATGACTGGATCCTTCCACGCAGCGAGCCTGCTGGCTTCCTCGGGCTTCAAGGAATTCTTGCGGCGGAAGAGTTCGAAGCAGGCACGATCATCATCATTCAGAGGAATCTCCACATCAGGGATGATTCCAACGCCATGCGGGGTGCGGTCGGCGGGAGTGTAGTACTTTGCGAAGGTGAGGCGCAGCGAGGTTCCGCCTCCCATGGGGACGATCTTTTGAACCGATCCCTTGCCATAGCTTGTTTCTCCGATGATCTTCGCGCGCTTCAGATCCTGCAGGGCTCCGGCAGTGAGCTCCGACGCGGAGGCGGACATGCGGTCGATCAGAATGGTGATGGGATACTCGCGTTTCCGGCGTTGGCGATCGGGCGTTTTCAAGGCTTCTCCGATCAAGCCCTCGCGGCCCTTGGTGGTGACGACTGGCGTGGAAGGGGGCAGGAAAAGCCCCAGGATGCAGACGGTTTCATCAAGGTTGCCTCCGGGATTTCCCCTTAGGTCGAAGATCAGGGATTTCATGCCCTGGTCCTCCAGATCATCAAGTGCGGCTTCCACTTCCTTTGCGCAGCCACCGCCGAACTGGGCGAGGCGCAAATAACCGACAGCCTTGTCGTTTTCCAACAACTTCGATTCCGCCAGCGACCGGGTCTCGACCGTAATGTGGGTCAGGGAAATTTCTTTCGGCTTCGGGGCGTCGGTCGATTTCACCAATAGCTTCGTGACTTCGCCGGGTGGTCGTTTGAGGCGGTCGAGCAGCTCCTGCCAGGGGACATCCTTGGGGTCCTCGCCATTGATCTTGAGTACGGCACTGCCAGCCAGCAGACCGGCGCTGGCGGCGGGGCCGTGGATGTCGATGCCGGCGAGATAGGGGCCATCGTCACGCACGCCGAGGGATAGGCCAAGCGATGGCACATGTGGATCCACCTTCCCATCGTTCATGGCGGCCATTTCCGGATGAATGAACATCGAGAATGGGTCGAGGCTGGACAGCATGCCTTCCAGCGAGTGGTTCACGAGGCGGTCATAGGCGACCTTTCCGGCGTCCGGGTGTTCCTTGCGGACGCTTTCAAGCACCTGGATGTAGCGCTCGATGGCTGGATAGGCGGCGTCGTCCGGATCTGGAGGAGAGGGAACCTGGCCGCAGGAGATCCCGGCGGAAATCAGGAGGGCCAATGGGATGGAGCGCATGACGCGAAAGTTCCTGAGGGGCACCATGGATTCAGGCCGCATCCTGATCCGCACGGCGACGGCGGATGAGTGGCGGGCGATCACCCTGGACAACGGGACGATTGATGGTGACAGCCTCGATGTCGCCACGTGAGGGCACGTCGAACATCACGTCGAGCATCAGGCGTTCGAAGATCGAGCGCAGGGCGCGGGCACCGGTGCCGCGGCGGACGGCTTCCTCGGCGAGGGCGCGGAGGGCATCGCGGGTGACACGGAGTTTGACCCCGTTGAGGGCGAGCTGCTTGCCATATTGCTTCACCAGAGCATTTTTCGGCTCGGTGAGGATCGAGATCAGTTCGTTCTCGGTCAGCTTGCGCAGTGAGGAAATGACGGGCAGGCGGCCGATGAATTCGGGAATGAGCCCGAAGCCGAGGAGGTCTTCGGGCTGGACCTTTTCGAGGACATTGAAGTTCGGATCGTCGAGATCGGAGCCCTCCTTGTCGGCATGGAAGCCAAGGGTATTGCGGCCCAGGCGGCGACGGACCATGTCTTCCAATCCGACGAAGGCTCCGCCGCAAATGAAGAGGATCTTCTCGGTGTTGACCTGGATGTATTCCTGCTGCGGGTGCTTGCGACCGCCCTGCGGCGGGACATTGCAAACCGTGCCTTCGAGGATCTTGAGCAGGGCCTGCTGGACGCCTTCGCCGGAGACATCGCGGGTGATCGAGACGTTCTCGGTCTTGCGGCCGATCTTGTCGATCTCATCGACATAGATGATGCCGCGTTCGGCGCGGGTGACATCGAAGTCGGAGGCCTGGAGAAGTCGGAGGATGATGTTTTCCACGTCCTCGCCAACGTAGCCGGCCTCGGTCAGCGTGGTGGCATCGACAATGCAGAAAGGCACGTCGAGCAGCTTGGCGAGGGTGCGGGCGAGGAGGGTTTTTCCTGAACCGGTGGGACCGAGGAGGAGGATGTTGGACTTCTCGATTTCGACGTCCTTGTATTCGTCATCCAGCTTCGGCACGTCCTGGCGGAGGCGCTGGTAATGATTGTAAACGGCGACCGAGAGAACCTTCTTGGCGTGTTCCTGGCCGATCACAAATTGATCGAGCTTGTCGCGCAGGGATGCGGGGGAGGGGACCTTGAAGTTGGATTTCTCCGCTGCCGATTTGCTTTTGGGAGCGCTGCCCGCTAGTTCCTTTTCGAGGATGTTCGAGCAAACCTCGATGCACTCGTTGCAGATGTAAACGCCAGGACCGGCGATGAGTTTTTTGACCTCGGAGTGGCTCTTTCCGCAGAAGGAGCACATCGTGAGATTGGAAGCGCGGGCCATGGGATGGTTGGGGTGGGAGAAAGGTCGTCTCTCCGATGAGAGGATGTTAGCCTAGTCCCGACGGGACGAAATGAGAAAATCGCGTCAGGCGAAGATCCGCCGCATTTCCCGCTCAATAGCGGAAATGGCGCTTCAATGAGAGAAATGGCTTTTCGAGGAGATTCCAGCTCAGGAGGGCGGCGGAAAAGGTCAGGAGGGTCGCAACCAGGATGAAGAGGACCACCGAAGCCAGCCCTTCGCCTGCGATTCCGACAACCCATTTTGGATAAAGCACACCCTTCAGCCATGGATCGAAGAGGTAATGCAGCAGGTAAAGTCCGTAGCTGTATTTCCCGAAGGTCACCAGCACCCGACCGGAAAAAGCCTGATTGATGCGCGAAAGCGGCTGCACCACATGCATCAGCAGGGATCCCCAGAGCAGCGGCGCAAAGGGGGCAAGCGTGATGTAGGTGTAAGCCGGGAAAATCAGCCCGAACAGGCAGATCGCCCCGGCGCCCCACCCGACAGTTGACGCATGACGCATCCATTTCTGCCAGCGCACCTGATCGCGGAAGATCACCGCAAGAAGGGCACCGGTGGCGAGTGTGTTCAGACGCGAACCCGTGAAGACGTAGGCACCCACCGAGTTTCCCTGGGAGTCCATGAAGAAGTGAGTGACCGGAGCCAGCACGAACAGCAACAGGCAGATCCTCTCCAGCCATTTCCGACGGACGTAGCGCACCACAAGCGGCCAGACCAGGTAGAACTGTTCCTCGACCGCAAGCGACCAGAAGTGGGAGAGAGAGACGCCTTCGGGAGAAGCGAGCCAGTTGCCTTTCAGGGTGGCTCCGAGATTCGAGGCAAACAACCAGTACCAGGCAGGCGAGTCCGGTCCGGCGGGTCTTGTTAGAAACACCCCAATCAGGATCGCATAATAGAGTGGGAAGATCCGCACCGCTCGGCGGAGGTAGAAGACCCGGAAGTAGCGTTCGGTCCTTGGAGCAGCGAGCAGGATGCCGGTGATGAGAAAGCCGGAGAGCACAAAAAACAGGTCAACCCCCACGAAGCCCCCGCGAAGGAGGCGGAAGAAGGCATTGGAGTCGTCCACCAGGCCCCCGACGATCACGAAGTGGCTCCACATCACCAGCACGATGGCGAGGCCGCGAAGGCCATCGAGCGCTTGGATATGGCGCATTCCGCTAGGTTGATCGGTGCTGGGATCCATCGGGTCCAAACAAAAAAGCGCCGACCGTTTCGGGTCGGCGCTTCGAAGTGGGTTCAGGCTTCGGGCTTGGTCTCGTCGATCGCGGCGACCACCGCGTCCGGGAGCTGCTTGCGGCTCTCGAGCACCTTGTCCACCAGCCCGTAGGCGACGGACTGCTCGGCGGACATGTAGTTGTCGCGATCCGAGTCGTGCTCGATCTGCTCGACGGTCTTGCCGGTGTGACGGGCAAGGATGCCGTTGAGGCGCTTCTTGAGGTTGAACATGAAACCAATGGTGCGTTCGACGTCGGACGCCGTTCCCTGGGCTCCGCCGGAGACCTGGTGGATCATCACGTGGGAGTTCGGAAGGCAGAAGCGCTTGCCCTTGGTGCCTGCTGTTAGAAGCACCGAGCCCATGGAGGCGGCGATGCCGATGCAGTAGGTGTTCACGTCGCAGGTCAGGAACTGCATCGTGTCATACATCGCGAGGCCGGCGGTCACGGAGCCGCCGGGCGAGTTGATGTAGATGTGGATGTCCTTCTTCGGGTCCTGCATCTGGAGGAACAGCAACTGGGCGATCACCGAGTTGGCCACAAAGTCATCGATTCCTGTGCCGATGAAAATGATCCGGTCCTTGAGGAGGCGGGAGTAGATGTCGAAGGAACGTTCGCCGCGACCGTCGGACTCGACGACCACGGGGACGTAGTAACTATTATGCGGCGAAAGGTGGCGCGTGGAGGTTGGGAAAAATTCACTCATCGATGGTGGCTTCTGTGGTTTCCTCAACGGTGGCGTGCTCGACCACGAAGTCAATGGCCTTACCGACGAGCATCGAATTGCGGATGCTCGGCAGGCGGCCGGAGCGCTGGAGGTCCTTGATGAACTTCTTCGGTGCGACCTTGCGGGACTGGGCGATCGTCATCAGGTGCTGGACCAGCTCCTGGTCGCTGACGCGGAGTTTCTCGGCGATGGCGATTTCCTGGAGAATGAAGTTCGTCTTCACGTTGCTCATCGCCTGGCTGCCGGCTGCTTCGAAAATTTCGCTCTGCTGGGCGGCGACCTCTTCCTCGCTCATGCCGGCCTTGATGCCCCGGTTGACCATGGCATCGGCCTGACTCTGGGTTTCGGCGGCGAGGAGTTCTTCCGGGATCTCGAAGTCGACGAGCGTGTTGAAGTGCTCGACGATCTGGTTGACCTTCATGTCATCGATCTTGCGACGGCGCTCGATCTCCATGTTCTCGCGGATGATGCCCTTGATCTCCTCCATGGTCTTGCCCGGGGCAAGCTTGGCGGCGAGTTCGTCATCGAGCTCCGGCAGCTTGGCGGCCTTGAGTTCCTTGAGGGTGACGTTGAAGACGACCTCCTTGCCGCGCAGGTCGCTGAGCGGGAAATCCTCGCCAATGGTCACGGTGACGTCGCGTGCTTCACCGACGTTCTGGCCTTCGAGCTGTTTGGCGAAGCCGGGGAGGAAGGACTCCTCATTGAGGCGGACCCAGAAGCCTTCGCGGCCGCCGAGGTAGCCGGCGGGCTTGCCGAGGAACTCATCGAGGGGCTTGCCGTCGGTGGTGGAGGTGTAGTCGATGACCGCGAAATCCTCGGCCTGGGCGGCGCGGCCTTCGAGGGTCTCGAAGTCGGCGAAACGCTCGCGGAGGGTGTTGAGCTGGGCGTCGAGATCAGAGTCCGGAACGGCGGTCGGCGGAACTTTCACAGTGACTCCCTTGTATTCAGGAAGCTGGATTTCCGGGGCGAGGAGCAGGGTGGTGGAAAAGGTGAAGCCGCCGTCGGGAAGGAACTCAGTCGTGTTCGGTACGCCGAAATCGAGGACCTTGAGGGACTCCTGCTTGAGGGCCTCGTCGCAACCTTCCTGCATCAGGCGGTCTCGGAGTTCCTCGCTGATTTCCTTTTCGTAGCGCTTTTCAACGATCTTGGCGGGGGCTTTGCCTGGGCGGAAACCGGGGATCTTGGCCTGGCGGGAGTACCCCGCGACGATGCGTGCGCGCTCACCGGAAACCTTATCGGCAGGGATCTCAACGCGGAGGGAGGCAAGGCACTTGGGCTGCTTTTCGACAACAATGTTCATGGTGGCGGGACCCGGCCTGTGACGCCGGGGGCGGGAAGCTAGGACCAGTGCGGGGGGCTTGTCAAACCGGGTGTTCGGGAAGGATCGACCCGGAGGCCGATGTTCCGGACTTCAATACAGCTCGACGAGGTAACCCGCCCGGACGCCGCCGCCAGTGGCGCGGACCCAGTAGATGCCGCGACGGGCGGGGTCTTCGGGCTCGAAATTGATGCCACCCATGCCGAGGGAGACGTGGTTGATCTTCACCTTGGTGCCGTCGATTTCCCCGTTGAGTGGGAGGGTGTTCTCGGGGCGCTTCGAGAGGCGGAAGACCTCGACGGTGAGTTTTTCCAGCGAGTCCGGCTTTCCTGCTCCGTAGAGCGACCAGGCGTTGCCGTGCATGTATTCGATCGGGAAAAGGCCGTGGCCGGGGTAGCTCCAGGTGCCGCGGATCGACTTGCCGCTGCCATCCATGCACCACATCGCCGAGTAGCTGTCGCCGCCGGATCCGAACCCGACCTTGCCCATCGGTGGGTTGAGGCACCACTCGCGATGGCCCCGGACGTCGCGGTTGTTGTCGCCGCCATCCTCGATGTATTGGGGCACGCTGGCTTTCATGTCGCCGATGGAGGACAGGTTGCACTTGTCGGTCGAGTGGCCGAGGCCATGGGAAAGCCCGCCGTTCTTCTTGCAGGCGAGAGCGGCATCTTCAGCGCTTTTCGAGAACTCGGCATCCGCTTTCACCTCGAAGGGGACGCCGCAGAGGTAACGGTAAAGGTTGAGGGCTTCCGTGGCTTCATGGACCTCCTTGCTGATGCCCTCGGGTTTGGGACGCTTGCCGATCTCCCGGATCATCGCGCGGATTTCCTCCTTGGTCTTTGGATAAAGACGGCTGCTTTTTGGGTCGTCCTCGGAAGCCGTCGGGTCAGCAGAAGGGGCGGGTTCGGCTGGCTTGACGGTGGTCGGCGTGCCCCAGGCGATGTTGAGGTAGCTCTTGTCTTCCGCGCAGAGGGTGTCGATCGGGATCAAGATGGGTTTGGCGCTCAGCTTGAGCTCGAGGGTCACGATGCCGCCTTCGACCTTCAGGATCTTCCCGGTGAGCTTGCGGCCCTTGAGGTCGGTGAAGGTGTAGGCATGCGCGGGGCTAAGCAGAAATGGAACGAGCAACAGGGCAAAAATCAGGCGTCGCATGGAGGATATGGGTTTAGCGAAAGGACAGGTTCATCCGTTTCATCAAGACCGGGCAAGGTGAAGGAGAAACCAACAGGCTGGGGAAATTCACGGAGTCGGGCCGTCGGTCAGGCCGCTCCAGCTCCACATGGTGGGATCGAGCTCCGCCTTGGCCTCGACCGCGAGGCTTTCGGCCGCCGCGCCGGCCTTGAGCACGGCGAACATCGTCGATCCCGAACCGCTCATCATCGCACCGGCGACATCCGGTCGCTCGAGCAGCCATTGCTTCACCTCGGCGAGGAAGCGGTGCTTCTCGAAGACCGGGCGCTCCAGATCATTGACCAGCTCTCCCCAGGAGAACACTTGAGGACCGTAGGAAATGCCAGGGATCTCGGACGAATCCTTCCAGCGCTTGTAGGCATCCGGAGTGGCCACCCCGAATCCGGGTTTCAGGAGGAGGACCGGCAGGGCGGGGGGCAGTGGAGCGGGCTCGATGATCTCTCCGCGTCCGGTGCAACGCGCGGCTCCGGGATGAAGGAAAAACGGGATGTCGGAGCCGAGTCCCGAGGCCAAGTCGTGAAGGACGTTCAGGGACAGCGGGGAGCCGTGAAGCTGATTGATCCCGAGAAATGTCGTGGCTGCATCGCTGCTGCCACCACCGAGGCCGGCCCCGTGCGGGACGACTTTTTTCAAAAACACGTGCAGTCGGCAGCTCAGGCCGCTGGCGGCTTCCCAAGCGCGGACGGCCTTGACCACGAGATTGGATTCATCGCCGGGTACGGAGGGATCCGAGCAGGAAAACGAGAAGGTCTCCGCAGCTGAAAACTCGAGTTCGTCCGCCAGTCCGGGGAGACGGATCATCAGGGTGTCGAGGGCATGAAAGCCGTCGTCGCGCTTGCCGAGGATCCTCAGGGAAAGGTTCAGCTTGGCCGGGGCCTGGAGGGTCAGGGTGCTCATGAAAGTTTGGTGATCAGGGCCATCATCCTCCCGGTTCTTCCCTGCTCGATGCGGTAGCTGTAGTGGCGTTGAAGGTCGAGGGCGGTGTCCTCGCCGCAGTCGGCATAGTCGGCCACTCCTGCCCGTTCCGCCTGGCGGGCAATCTCGGCGGCAAAGTCGATCTCGTAGTGCGGCGGGCGGATGCAGGGACCCAGGGCCACGACCACGTCGGAGGCCTTGCTGCCGAACTCCCGGGCCATCGTGTCGAGCCCGGCCTGGAGGATGTTTCCCTCGGTGCCTTTTTTTCCGGAATGCAGGAGCCCGACCGCTCCCGTCACCGGATCGGCCAGCCAGATCGGGCCGCAGTCGGCCACGTAAATGGCGAGCACGATCCCCGGAGTGTTTGTCACCAGGCCATCGACACCCGGCACCACCGGAAGTCCGTCCGGGGCCAGGATCGTCTCGGAACCCGGCACCACGGCAACGCCGGTTCCGTGCACCTGCTCCGCGCGCCACCAGCGGTCCTCGCTGCCGCCAAAGGCCACCGCGGCCTGGAAATGGGCGGCTTTCAGACGACGCATCGCCTCATCGCGGTCGACCTCGACCTCGATCCCGGGAATGCGCGGCACCCAGCCGGCGCGGACGCCTGGCAGGGAATTGATTCGGTCTGGAAAAGGGAGCGCCTCCGTCACGGAGCGACCGTAACGGAGGCGCGATGGATCCGCCAAGCGGGTTCGTTCGCAGATTCCGGTGTTCAGGCCATCACGCGGCCTTTGATGGCGCGCTTGGTATGTTCAACGGTTTCAGCTTCATCTTCATCCATGCCGGCGAGAATTCCCGCAAGATCCGTTGCGATCTCCTTGCGCATCTTCGCGACGAGCTCAATGCCCTTCTGGGTGATGCGCACCATGATCTTACGACGGTCTTCGGCAGCGTGGACACGTTCTACATAAGCCAGCTTTTCAAGTCGATCGACGAGGCCGGTGGCCGCAGCGGTCGAATGGCCCATCTTTTTCGCGATATCCGACATGGTCAGATACTCCTCGCTCGAAAGGTAGGTCAGCAGGAAGAACTGGGGAAATGAGACGTTTCCTTTGTTGAGTTCAGATGACAGGTTCAGGATGCAGCTCCGCTGCGTAAACAGGACGAAGTCCGCGAGACGATCCGCGTCGGCGTGGACCGATGCGCTCGAAGCGCTCGATGTGCTCAATTTCATGGCTGGTTGTAGTGTTCATGCTTTGGGACAAGTAAGGGAGCACAACCTTTGCGAAACAGAAGCTACCAGGCTTTCCGGATTGTAATCAACCCCAAATTACAAAAATTTAAGGAAAGTTGACTAAAGTGAGGCTATATTTTTGAAATTACGGAACTTGTGGGAGAGCGGGCTCGCTGATGGTTCCGGAGTTGAAGCTCGGGGTGAACCCTTCCGGTGCTTTCGGCGTCGTCGTTTCGCCGGGCTTGGCCGGCATCTCCGGGCTGGTGAAGACGGCGTCGCCACTCCCGGGCATTCCGGATTGAATGTCAGCTGCAGCGTACTGTCCGAGTTTCTCGCCGCTGTAGCGCAGGTTCGCGACCCGGTTGTCGGGCCCCTGGCAGGTCAGAATGCTGCCCGCCGGGACATTCCAACTGCCGTAGCTCTGGATCATCACGAATTTCCGATCGTTCGAGATGGAGGCGATCCGGCCGACGAGTCTCGAAGAGGGAGCGGATTCCTTTTTCTCGTCCTTTCTGCCGCCGGCCTCGAACAGCGAGCAACCGGCGAGACCGATCGAGAGGCCGATGATGGGGATGAGTCCAAGGAGGCGTTTCATGGCGTCAACATGGGGCCGGAGGCACGTCGCTGCAAGTCATCGAAGGAAAATGCGGTCAGGTGGTTGACGACCTCGTTCGTCTGTGATTGAACCCTCTGGCGCAAGCAACGGATCGGTGGCTGAGCGGTCGAAAGTACCTCTTTGCTAAAGAGGCGTAGGGGTAACCTTACCGAGGGTTCGAATCCCTCCCGGTCCGCCAAAGACCCCAGTCCAGTCCCTCTGGATTGGGGTCTTTGGTTTTCAGGCGAAGCGTTTTCAGTCCGCTGGTCTGAGTGGACCTGCCTGCTTTCAGGACGCGGAACTCTCCGACTCCTCGGATGGAAATTCCGGATGGGTCGATGGATCCTTGTGGGAATGCTGCCGGAGAGAGTTTGCCTCGCAGCCGCAGCCATGACCGCAGCCGCCCTTGGGTGCCGGTCGCAGCAGGCGGATCAGGAAGATCAGCAGGGTGGCGAGGACGATGCCGAGGGCGACGAGGGTTTGCCAGTGGGGCATGAGGGGAGGGGGTCAGGAAAGGCCGAAGGCCCGTCCGATCTGGAACACGACGAGCGAGGCAAGGTAGGCGAAGCCGCTCATGAACGCAAACTGGCCGGCCGCCCATTTCCACGAGCCTGCCTCCCGCGCCACGACGGCGGAGGTTGGCAGGCATTGCAGGGCATAAATGTAGAACACGAGCAGCGAGATCAGCGACAGCGGCGTGAACAGCGGCCGACCGTCCGGCCAGGTGGCGGAGGAAATAACCTCGCGGAGGCGTCCGCGGGTGGCGGCTTCGTCGTCGGTTTCCTCGACGTTGAAGATGATGCCCATGGTGGTGTTGAAGACCTCGCGGGCGGCGAAGGACGTCAGGATGGCGGTGCCGGTGCGGCCGTCGAATCCGAGGGGCTTCACCACCGGCTCGATCACCGCTCCGATGCGGCCCATGGCACTGTGGGCGAGTTTTTCGGAGTCGCTGCCTTCGCTTTTCGGATAGGTCTTCAGGGCCCAGAGCAGGATCGAAAGCCCGAGAATGAGGGTACCGGCCTTGGCGATGAAGGACCAGGCGCGATCCAGCACGTGTCGAAGAATGTAGCTCCACTGCGGCGAGCGGAAGGGCGGCAGTTCGAGCAGGAAATGGTTCGGGGTCTTGTCGGGACCCAGCCGCCCTCTCAGCACGCGGGAAACGACGAAGGCGGAGAGGGTGCCGAGGGTGTAGATCGCGAAAAGGATCAGCGCCTGTTTCCAAGAACCTTCGTCCTCATGAAGCAGCAGCGGGACGATCAGGAAATACACTGGCAGGCGGGCCGAGCAGCTCATCCAGGGGGCCACGAAAATGGTGACCAGCCGCTCCTTGGCGGAGTCGATCGTGCGGGTGGCCATCACCCCTGGAATCGCGCAGGCATAGGAGCTGAAAAGCGGCAGGAAGGCCTTTCCACTCAGTCCGGCTTTCGACATGAAACCGTCCATCAGGTAGGCGGCGCGTGCCATGTAGCCGGAGCTTTCCAGCAGGCCGATGAAGAGGAACAGCAGGACGATCTGCGGAAGGAATACCAGCACGCCACTGACCCCGGGGACCGCTCCATCGACCACGAGCGAGCGCAGATCGCCTTCAGGAATCACCCCGCCGAGCCAATTCCCGAGATTTCCAAGCCCCGTCTCGATCCAGCCCATCGGGATGTCGGCGAACGAGAAGATCGCCCAGAACACGGCGAACATGATCAGCAGGAATGAAACCCAGCCCCACAGTGGGTGAAGGAACACCGCATCGAGTTTGTCGGAAAGCGTCTGCTGGTGCGCATCCGGTCGGCGGGCCACGAGGTTGCAGAGCCTTGCCACGGTCTGGCGGCGACGGGTTTCCGAATCGCCCTCTCCCGCTATCCATGGGCTTTCCGCTGCGTGGGGCAGAGGATGGCGGAGGGCTTGCTTGAGTTCGACAAGGCCCTTGGCGGCGTTGGCCTGGATGGGCACGACGGGGATTCCGAGTTCTTCGGAAAGCTTCGCCGGATCGAGGCGCAGGCCCTGGCCTTCCGCGACATCCACCATGTTCAGGGCGATGACGACCGGGATGCCGAGTTCGATGACCTGGAGAACGAGATTGAGATGACGTTCGAGATTCGAGGCATCGACCACGCAGAGTGCCAGGTCAGGCTTCGGAACGTCGGGCGCCTCTCCAAGAAGTGCATCGCGGGCGATTTTCTCGTCAGGCGAGCTTGAACGCAGCGAATAGCAGCCCGGCAGGTCGAGCACTCGGACCTTCCGGCCGTGCGGGGTGAACATTTCCCCGGATTTCACCGCGACGGTCACTCCGGCGTAGTTGCCGACGCGCTCGATGGATTTGGTGAGCGCGTTGAAAAGGGTGGTCTTTCCGGCGTTCGGATTCCCGACCAGCGCAATGGTTTCGAGAGCGGGGGAATCAGACATGGGAACGGAGTCCTCGATTCAGCGGACCGGAGCGACAATCACCTGATCGGCCAGTTCCCGGCTGATGGCAAGACGAGTGCCGCAAACGGAGCAGATCAGATTGCGGCCGTTGGCGAGCTTCCGAACCTGCAACTGCTCACAGAATCCGAGGTCCCGCAGGCGGTCACAGGAAGGGCCGCTCAGGACCTGAATGGTCATGTCACAGCCAACACGCGCCTGGTTCAGCGTCATCGCGCTGTCCGCAGTCAATTCGTTGGCGAGGGCGTGTGCCATGTGGGCGAATGATCATCTATTGAGACGGAGTTGCAACAGGAAACTGGGGGCTGTGCTGGAAAATTTCGAGAGGTTCACAGGTCCTTGAATTTCGAGAGGTTCCGGATCCGAGTTGCGAAATGCTTCGGACTGGCTAAATACCGCAATGCACAAGATGTGGTGTGCATTTGCGTAAATGAGCACAGTATGTGGTGTGGTCGGAGCCTGGCGGATTGCCGAGCCGGAATCGCGGGAGTAGATTCACCTCGCTCATCCCTCTTCGAGCGAACCTCCAACCCCTTCCTGTCAGGATGTATCTCAAGACTCTAGAAATCCACGGCTTCAAGTCCTTCGCGGACAAAACCGTGCTGGAATTCGCCAAGGGCGTGACCGGCATCGTCGGCCCCAACGGCTGCGGCAAGTCCAACGTCGTCGATGCCATCCGCTGGGTGCTCGGTGAAACCTCCGCCAAGGCCCTCCGCGGCGGCGAAATGGCCGACGTCATTTTCAGCGGAACCGAAAAGCGCAAGGCCCTCGGCATGGCGGAAGTCACGCTGACGATGGCCGATTGCGAGGAGTCGCTGAAGGTTTCCTACAGCGAGGTGGCCATCACCCGCCGGGTCTACCGCGACGGTCGTTCCGAATATCGGATCAACGGCACGCTTTGCCGCCTGAAGGACATCAACGACATGTTCATGGACACCGGGATCGGGCGCACCGCCTACTCGATCATGGCCCAGGGACAGATCGACCAGATCCTTTCCTCCAAGCCTGAAGAGCGCCGCATGGTGTTCGAGGAAGCCGCCGGCATCACCAAGTACAAGCGCGAGAAAAAGGAAGCGCTGCGCAAGCTGGAATACACCGAGGCCAACCTCCTGCGCGTGTCCGACGTGCTCGCCGAGCAGGACCGCCGCATGAACTCGCTGAAGCGCCAGGTCGCCAAGGCCCGCCGCTATCAGGCCCTCGCTTCCGATGTGCGGATCCTCGACACCAACCTCGGCCACAAGCGTTACGTCGAGATCAATGCCGAAGTCTGCGAACTGAAAACCTCCGTCCGCAGTCTTGAGGTCCGCGAAACCGAGATCGAGCAGCAGCTTCCCGCGAAAGAGGAAGCGGTCAGCGAAGCCCGTGCCGCCGCGCGCGCCTTCGAGGGCGAACTCGCCGATCTCCGCCAGCAGCTCAACGAGCATCGCAACGCCCTCGCCTCCGCCCAAGGCCGCATCGCCTTCAACGAGGAGCGCAAGGCCGAGCTGGAAATCCGCATCCGCCAGAACCACGAGGACATCGAGCTGACCCGCGAAAAGCTTTCCCAGCAGGAGTTCGAATTCCTTTCCGCCAACGAGGCACTGGAGTCGCTCACGCGCCGCATCATCGAGCAGGAAAACCAGCTCACCGAACACGAGGAGCGCAGTCGCATGTCGAAGGGCGAGCGCGAGTCGATCGAGAACACGCTGCGCGAAGCCCGTGGCGAGGCGAACCGCACGCAGACCCTGGTGGCCTCGCATCAGGCCCGCATCGAGTCCGCCCTGGCCCAGCTCGAAGGCACCCGTGAGCGTGCACGACAGCTGGCCGAGGAAGAGCAGCGGCTTTCGCTGGAGCTTGAGGAAATCCGCGCGCAGCAGATCCAACTGAGCTCCGAGGTGGCCCGCAATGCCGAGCAGATCGTCGAGTTTGAAGAAGCCTTCCAAAAGGCCGAGCGCACCTATCAGCACACCCGTGGCGACCTCGATGCCGCCCGCGTGGCCGCCGCCGAGGCCCACAAGGTGCTGTCGCAGCGTTCGTCGCGTCTCGATGTGGTCCGCCAGCTCGTGGCGAGCGGTGAAGGATTTGAAAAGGGCACCCGCAGCGTGCTCGGTGGACTCGATGAGCCGGATCGTTTCAAGCCAGGTCTGTTGGGCGTTCTCGCCGGACTGATCGAGGCCGACAACACCTGTGCCCGTGCCATCGAAGCCGCCCTCGGAGGTCACCTCCAGGCCGTGCTCGTCGAGGGCTCCGGGCTTGCCGAGCAAATCATCGCCCGACTTGCGGAAAACCGCCTCGGTGTCGCCGCGGTGCTGCCGTTGGAGTTCGTCGGTCATGCTGCTGGCACGCAGATGCAGTCGCTCCCCGAAGGTGCCGTCGCCTGGGCGCTCGACCGCGTGAAATCCGATGGCCGCGTCACGGCGGTGATCGAGCGTCTCCTCGATGACGTGCTCATCGTGCCGGACATCGCCACCGCTGTTAGACTCCGCGCTTCGCTTCCGGGCACCACCTTCGCCACGATCCAGGGCGAGCTGTTAGGCAAGGAAGGCGTGATGCGCGGTGGCGTGGCCGGCGACGGTTCCGCCTCGGTGCTGGAGCGCCAGAACGAGGTCCGTTCGCTCGAAGCCGAGGTCGCCGAACTCACCGCCGCCGAGGAAGAGGCCCGCAACAAGGTCAAGGAACTCGAAGGTCGCCTGACCGAACTTCAGGAAGAGGTCGAGGTCACCCGGGAGCGTCTCCAGCGCCAGAAGGTCGAGGTTTCCACGCTTCAAGGTCAGCTCAGCCTGGCCACCCGCGAGGTCGAGAATTTCGAGACCAAGCTCACCAACGTCCGCTGGGAACGCGGCGAGCTCGATCAGCGCGAACGCAACGCCGCCGAAGCTCGCGAGACGCTGGAACACGAACTCGCCTCCGCCCGTGAGCGTTTGGAGGCACTCGATGCCGATCAGCGTCGTCTTCAGGCCGAAGCCGATGCCGCCGCGCGCCGCGAGATGGAATTCGCCGAAGGGCTCAACGAACTGCGCATGTCGCTGGCCGTCGAGCGTCGCGCCAAGCAGGCCGCCGAGGAGCAGCAGAAGCCGATGGAGGCTCGCCTCGCCGAACTGCGCGAGGTCAGCCTGCGTCGTGAATCGGAAATCGAGATCTTCGAGCAGCGCATCGAGGCCGCCACCGCCGAAAGCGCCGCGCTTTACGAGCAGTGTGAAACGCATCGCTACGAGGCCGACGATCTCCAGACCGAGATCAACACCCGCTCCGAAGGCCGCAACGGGCTGCTCGCCGTGATCGAACAGGCGGAAGCCGTGCTCGGCGACCTGCGCCGCCAGTTCTCGAAGGTTAACGAGCAGAAGGGCCGCGAGGAGGTCGCGATGACCAAGCTTGAGCTCCGTCTCGAAAGCCTCGTCCAGACCATCCAGGAGCGCCATCAGATCGAGATCGCCACCTTCGAGCCCGATGC
>JAIYDT010000200.1 GCA_027487355.1 Verrucomicrobiaceae bacterium | reverse complement strand
GGCATGAGCCGACACGCGGAACGATGCTGACGCAGGCAGCCTTGGCGGGACTGCCGCTCGGGGTGCTGGGCACGCTGGCGGGAAGCGAGGTGCTGCTTTCCATGCTCGGGCTGTGGGGGCTGCGGACCTTGGGCGATTACCTGAAGATCCCTCGACAGGATCTAACAGAACGGCTCGGGCCGATGGCCGGACACTGGCATGATCTGCTGCATGGAAAGGTGCTGCGCCTGCTGCGTCTGCATCGACCGCCGGAATCGCTGAAGCAGTCCTACGATTTCGAGGACCCGGTGCAGGATCTTGAGTCAGTGGTGTTCATCCTGAAACGCCTGCTTCACGGGCTTTCTTCGAGGTTGGCGGCTCGCCACGTCGCGGCCTCGAATCTGGAGATCTCGCTGCGGCTGGAACGTGGGAAAAGGCTCACGAAAACCGTGCGACTGCCGGAGCCACTGGTTGCGCCCGAGGCGATGCTTCACCCGCTGCAGACCTTATTGGAATCGCTCCAAGCCGGGGCTCCGATCGTCGGGCTCGACCTCGATGCGGAAACCACGCTGCCGAGTTCCGCGCAGCGCGAGTGGTTCGGACGGCAGTTGCCGCAACCGGAGCGCTGGGCGGGAACCCTGGCGCAGTTGGAGGCGCTGTTGGGTCCTGGGAAAGTCGGCATTCCGGTCCCTCCTGCCAATCACCAGCCCGATGCCTTCACGCTGCGGGCTCCGGGTTCATCGGGAGTTTCCTCGGTCCATCATCCCTCCTGCCCGGTGCCCTTGCATCGCTTCCGTCCACCGTTGCCGGTGTCGGTGGCCTTCGAGTCGAGGCTGGATCAACCGCTGCCCTTGGCGATCCTGAACGGCGAGTATCGCGGCGAGATCACGCGTGCCCGCGGACCCTTTCCCCAATCCGGTCAATGGTGGGAGCCTACGACCCGCTGGCAGCGTCTGGAGTGGGACATCCAGCTCATGAACCATCAGCTCCTGCGGCTGGTCTTCGTGCCCCCGGAGCACTGGCAGCTCGATGGGAGGTATGCATGAAACGGCGGGCCTCGTTTTCCGAACTGCATGCACGGTCGGCTTTTTCGTTCCTCCATGGCTCCAGCCAACCAGAGGACCTGGTGCGTCGTGCGGCGGAACTCGGCCACGAGTCGATCGCGATCTCCGATCACGGCGGTTTCTATGGCTCGGCCCGCGCCCATCATGCTGCGAAAGAGTGCGGGATAAGGGCCATCGTGGGGACGACGCTCGATCTAACAGATGGCTCGAAGCTGCCGGTGCTGTGCGCCACCCGCAGCGGCTACCAGGCCCTGTGCCGACAGTTGACGGATTTTCATCTCGATGGAAAAGGCATGGAATCCTGCATCACCTCGCCGGGGTGGATTGCTCTAACAGGCGATCGCGATGGCCCGCTGTGTCGCCCTTTGCTCAAGGATGACAAGGCGGGTGCGCTGCGGGCTGCGGAGCAACTGATCGCCTTGTTCGGTCGGGAAAACGTCTACGTCGAACTCCATCGCCACGGCCTGCGCGATGATGGGCGTTTGATCCGCCACCTGATCGACCTCGCCCTGCACCTGCGGCTGCCGTATTTCGCCAGCAATGCCCCGCTCTTCGCCACCAAGGCGGACCGACCGCTGGCCGATGCCTTCACCTGCCTGCGCCATCATGTGCCGCTCGATCAGGCCGGGTTGCTGCTGGCCCCGAATGGCGAGCGTCACCTGAAGTCTCCTCAGGACATGGCGGACCTGTTCGCGGATCTTCCCGAGGCGCTGGAAACCACTCGTCTGTTGGCGGAGCGGATCGAGTTCACCCTGGAGAATCTCGGCTACCGCTTTCCCGATTTCCCGGATGGCCAGGGCAACCCGCTGTCCCTCACGGAGCAGACCACCTTGCTGCGCCGTCTTTCCTACGCCGGGGCGTCGCGTCGCTACGGGGTTTGTAGTAAAAAAGTCAACGCCCAGCTCGAACACGAGATCCGGATGATTCACCAGCTCGGCTTCTCGGGCTATTTCCTGATCGTGCACGAGCTGGTCGAATTCGCGAAAGGGCGCGGCATCCTCTGCCAGGGACGCGGCTCGGCGGCGAACTCCGTCGTCTGCTACGCGCTTGGCATCACCAACGTCGATCCGGTCGGCGGCGGATTGTTGTTCGAGCGCTTCCTTTCCGAGAACCGCAGTTCGTGGCCGGACATCGACATCGACTTCCCCTCCGGCGAGCGACGCGAGGAGGTCATCCAGCACGTGTTCCGGAAATACGGCGCACGCGGCGCGGCGATGACGGCGAACGTGATCACCTATCGACCGAAATCCGCGTTCCGGGAGATGTCGAAGGTGCTGGGCTTTCCACCATCGTTGTCGGATCGCTTTTCGGAACACAGTTCCTCGCATCGACCCGAAGGCCCGAAGCCGGTCACGCCGGAGGAAAAAGCCGCCGCCTTTGACGATCGCATCGCACCGCTGCTGCCGCCGTCCCATCCACGCCTCCCTGCCCTGCGACGACTCTATGAAGCCGTGCTCGGAAAGCCCCGTCACCTTGGCCAACATTCCGGCGGCATGATCGTCTGCGATCGCGGGCTCGACTCGGTGGTGCCGCTGGAACCCGCCACCATGCCCGGTCGCACGGTGGTGCAGTGGGACAAGGACGACTGCGAGGATCTCGGCCTGATCAAGATCGATCTGTTAGGACTCGGGATGCTCGCGGCGATGGAGCACACGCTGGTGATTTCCTCGGCTCGCGGTCGGCCGCTTGATCTCGCCACGATCCCGAAGGACGACCCGGCGGTGTTTGAAATGCTCGCCCGCTCGGACACCATCGGGACGTTTCAGGTCGAGTCGCGCGCCCAGATGGCGACCCTGCCGATCATGCGACCGAAGACTTTTTACGATGTCGCCATCCAGGTCGCGATCATCCGTCCCGGCCCGATTGTCGGCGATCTGGTCCACCCGTATCTGAACCGTCGCAACGGTCGCGAATCCATCGACTACATCCACCCGGCCTGTGAGGAAACCCTGCGCCGCACCCTCGGGGTGCCGCTGTTCCAGGAACAGGTGCTGCGCATGGCGATGGACGTGGCGGGCTTCAGCGGGGCGGAGGCCGACGATCTGCGCCGCGCGATGGCCTTCAAGCGCTCCGACGAACGCATGGAGCGTGTCACCGCCAAGCTCCGCCAGCGGATGACCGAGCGGAACATCGGCGAGGACGTGCAGGAAAAGATCATCCACTCGATCGGTTCGTTCGCACTCTACGGCTTCCCGGAAAGCCACGCGATTTCCTTCGCCCTGATCGCCTACGCCTCGTGCTGGCTGAAAGTGCATCGCACGGTCGAGTTCTACGTTGGCTTGCTCAACAACCAGCCGATGGGCTTCTACTCGGTCCACACGCTCATCCAGGATGCGAAGCGCCACGGACTGCGCGTGCTGGCGGTGTCCTGTGTCAGCAGCGACGTGGAAACGACCGTCGTCGATGATGCGACGCTCCGGCTCGGCCTGCATCGCTTGAAAGGAGTCTCGGTCGCCACCCAGCATCGGATCGTGATCGAACGCAGCCGTGAGCCCTTCGACTCACTGGAGGATTTTCTCAACCGTGTGGCTCATTCCTCCAACGAACGCCGCATCCTCGCGCAGGCCGGAGCCTTGAATGATCTGCCGAAAGTCGGCCATCGACGCCAGGCCCTCTGGCAGGCGGAACTTCCGCTTTACGACGATCTGTTGAAAGCGCCCGCGATCTCAAACTGGTCACCGCCGCCGATGTCGATCGGTGAACGCCTATCGGCTGACTTCGCCACCCAGGGAGCCTCGACCGGCCCGCACCCGATGAAGCTCTGGCGGGACAAGAGCCTGTTGAAACTCCAACGCGCCAAGGACCTGCAAATCTTCCCCTCTGGCATGCCCGTGAGGATCGGCGGCATGGTCATCTGCCGCCAACGCCCCGGCACGGCGAAGGGTCATTGCTTCATCAGCCTCGAGGACGAAACCGGCATCGCGAACCTCTTCGTCAACGTGAAGACCTTTCACCGCCTGCGACTGCTCATTTCCACCGAACCTTTTCTGTTAGCCGAAGGTCGCATCCAGATCACCGAGGGCGAACAGGCGACCGTTTACGTCACGGAAATTTTCCCGCTGCCAGGCATCGAGCCTGAGCACGTCGCGAGGTCCCACGACTTCCACTGATCAGAACAGCTCGCCCTGCGGATCGGCCGGAGGTTTCCGCTTCAACGGACTGGCACAAGGCGTGGCGAGGATCGCTCCAGCGTAAGGAGTGAAAGGCAAGGTCTCACCCCGGAGAAAGGCCAGCCCTTCTTCAAACTCCAGCACCGCGAGCATGCGGTCGTGGATCGGCTCCACCACGGGCGGCGGTTCGGTGGTGATGGTGGCGTAGCAAGGACCATGCGTGTCCGAGGGCTCATAAAGTCCCGCCACCCACATCCACTCATCATCCGGCCGACGAAACTCATAGGCCTGCTTTGAGCGATCCGGATTCTCCTTCCATTCGTAGAAGGTCGAGATCGGCACCAGACAACGGCGGGACTTCAGCGCCTCCGACCAGACCGGCGATTGAAAGTTGTCGGAGCGGGCATTGTTGATCGCCTTGCTGAACGACCGCTCGAAGCCCCAGCGCATCGTCGCCGGCTGGAGGTCACCGCCATTCGCCACCACCACCACGCCCGGACCTGTGCGACGCACCAGCGGCGACTTCAGCCTGCCGATCTCTTTCGACAGCAGGGCCACGAGTTCCTTGGAACCCATCTTGGGCCGGACGGTGTAGGCGTTGCACATGGCTGGATGCTGTCCTGCCATAGTGAGTCGGACCTCGCAAGGCACACTGATTTCCCCACTCTCGTGGGGATGGCCCGAGGCCCTGAACTCGATGCATACTCCGATTGACCCTTCCGCGTAAGGGGCACGCCTCATGCCTGAGATGGAAATCGCGCGCCTTCAAGTCCCCTGCATCCTCGGATCCCTCGTGCATCGAGGTGGTGAACCATCCTTTCGGCACCTGATAGGCCGACTCAATCGCTTTCTCCGTCATGTCGATTGAGAAAGTGGTGAGCCAGTCCTTTTCTGGGGCTGATGGGCGCAATCCGGGCGTGGAGACAGGGGGGCGGCAGACGTCCAATTTGAAAAAGCACCTGCCTCCAGCCTTGCGCGATCGGCCATCGGGGGGCATGGAGGGGGTGCCATGGACCGCACGTTCCTGATTGTTTCCACCCTCCTCGCCGCGATTGGCGGGGTGTTGGGGATGATGTCCGTTCATCGTGGCATCCGCAGCCGTTGGACGGTGATCTGGATGGTGGCGGCCTTTGCCTGCCAGATTGGTTTCCTGAGCGTGCGCGGTGAGGCCCGTGGGGCCTGTCCTTTGAGGGATTTGGGCGAGATTCTGGCGTTTTTGGGCTGGTCGCTGACGCTTTTCTACCTGGTGGTGGGCCCGCCGTATCGGCTTTCCCTGCTGGGGGTGTTCACGGCTCCGGTGGTGGTGGTGTTTCAAGTGGCCGCGCTGATTCCGGGCGTGCTCAGCCTTGACCCGATTCATGCCACCGGGACCGATTCCTGGCGGGAAACCCATGCGGCGATGTCGGTGCTTTCCTACGGCGCGCTGGCCTTGGCGGGGGTGGCCGGGGTGATGTTCCTGGTGCTGGATCACCAGTTGAAGGAGCACCATTTGAAAAGCGGGCTGTTCCGCAACCTGCCGCCGGTGCGCGAGCTGCTGCAGTCGATGATGCGGCTGCTATGGATTGGTTGCGGGCTGCTGACGATCGGGATCGTGGCGGGATTTCTCATGCCCCGGACCGGAGGCATGGGCCACTTGATCGCGGCGGTGGCCACCTGGGTGGGCTATGCGCTGCTGATGACGGTGAAGACCGTGCGGGGATTGACGGGCCGGCGGATGGCGCTGGCGTCGGTGGGCTTGTTTCTGGGGTCACTCACGGTTTTTGCCTTCGTCTGATGGATCTCATTTGTCTCGGCCTGAATCACCGCACCGCGCCCGTGGAGGTCCGCGAGCGCTTCGCCGTGATGACGCCGAAGCTCGGTGAGGCCTCGCGCGAAATGGCGGCCCTGGTTGGGGTGTCCGAGGCGGTGGTGATTTCCACCTGCAACCGCACCGAGTTCTACCTTGCCGCGGATGATGGTGGGGAAACTCTCCGCCTGACCGAAGAAGCGCTGATCCTCGAACACGGGCTCCCGGCGGATGCCGGTCATCACTTTTACCGGATGGAGAAATCCGAGGCCGCGCTGCACCTCTGCCGCGTGGTCAGTGGGCTGGATTCCATGATGCTCGGGGAAACCGAGATCTTCGGCCAGGTGAAGCAGGCCTACCAGGCGGCTCTGGATGCCGGGACGACGGGGGGAGTTCTGAACAGGCTCTTCCAGCGTGCGTTCGGGGTTGGAAAAAAAGTCCGGACCGACACCCAGATCCAGGAAGGCGCGACCTCGGTCGGCAATGTCGCCGTCGATCTCGCGGAGAAGATTTTCGGCCACCTGAAGAACAGCGAGGTGATGATCCTCGGGGCGGGAGAAATGAGCCGTCTCACCGCGCAGGCCCTCGTTTCCCGCGGGGCGAAGAGCATTTTCGTGACGAACCGCTCCTACGATCGGGCCGTCGATCTCGCCAACGAGATGGGCGGCAGCGCGGTGCGGTTCGACGACTGGCAGCGCGTGCTGGAAAAGGTGGACGTGGTGATTTCCTCGACCGGAGCGCCGCATGCGATCGTGACCCGCGAGCATGTCGAAAAGGCCCGCCGTGCGCGGAAATACCGGCCGCTGTTCTTCATCGACATCGCCGTGCCGCGCGACATCGACCCGGCGGTGGGGGAGATCGAGGAGGTTTACCTCTACGACATCGACACGCTGGAGCAACTCGCCGAAGAAGCCCGCGTCCGCCGCAAGCGCCAGATCGAGGACTGCGAGCAGATCATCCAGAGCGAGCTGGCGAAGCTGAATTTGCCGGGGACTTGAAACCCGAGATTCAAGACTGGAAGAGGCAAGACCCAAGAGAAGAGGAACCTAGGGCTTGCACGGCGGGGTTTCCACGGGCATGGAGATCGCCCCGCGAGACGGGATTTCCGGCATGAATCAAGATTCCCCGAACCCTTTCATCATCGGCACGCGTGGCAGCGACCTCGCGCTGGCGCAGGCGGTGGCCACCGAGCACGCGGTCGGCGCGGCTTTTCCTGGGCTGCCCTTGAAGCGCAACGTGATCAAGACCACGGGCGACCGTCGGACGGATGTCGCGCTGAGCGAAGTCGCGAAATCGGAAGGCTTTTTCGACAAGGGGATCTTCACCAAGGAGCTGGAGATCGCGCTGGATTCCAAGGAGATCGACATCGCCGTGCACAGCCTCAAGGACGTGCCGACGGTGTTGGAGGACCGCTACGCCATCGTCGCCGTGCTGCCTCGCGCCGGGGTGCGGGATGTGCTGGTGAGTCGTGAGGGGTTCACGCTGGAAACCTTGCCACAGGGCTCGACCGTCGGGACCAGCAGCGTCCGCCGTGCGCGACAGCTCCAGTGGTTGCGCCCGGATGTGAAGGTCATCGATCTGCGCGGCAACGTGCCGACGCGCCTGATGAAACTCGCCGAGGGAAATGGCTACGACGCGATCCTGCTGGCCGAGGCCGGGATGGTGCGCCTGGGCTACCTGTCGGTGGTTTCCGATGAGGAAGTGGAATCGGTTTCAGGAAGCGATGCCGCTCTAACAGGTCTCAAGGTCGCGCGACTCGCCGAGGATGTCTTTTACCCGGCCGCCGGGCAGGGGGCGATCGGCTTTGAGGTTCGTGCGGACGACGTCCGTTCGCGTGAGATCGCGGTGACCATCGGCGATCACGAAACCTGGCTGCGGATCACCGCCGAGCGGGAGTTTCTGCGGCTGCTGGATGCCGGTTGCAGCACGCCGATCGGTGTCTATTCGTCGATCGAGAACGACGAGCTTTTTCTAAGCGCCCGAGTTTTCCCCGAACAAGGTGGAGAGCCGCAGATCGCCACCGTTTCCTCACCTGCGGACGAGCCCTTTGCCGCCGCGCTTCTCCTTTTCGAATCCCTCGCATGAGCACTCCCGGAATCTGTTATCTCGTCGGCGCAGGCCCCGGCGACCTCGGTCTTGTCACCCTCCGCGCCAAGCAGTGCATCGAGGAGGCGGACGTGCTGGTGTACGATGCGCTTAGTAGTCCGGTGCTGGTCGGCTGGGCGAAGCCCGACGCCGAGAAGATCTTCGTCGGCAAGCGTGCCGCGGATCATGCGCTGCCGCAGGACCAGATCAACGCGCTGATCGTCGAGAAGACGAAGCAGGGCAAGAACGTGGTGCGCCTCAAGGGCGGCGATCCGATGATCTTCGGTCGCGGCGGTGAGGAGGCGGCCGAACTCGCAGCGGTAGGCGTTTCCTTCGAAATCGTCCCCGGCATCAGCTCGACGATCGCCGGTCCGGCCTACGCGGGCATTCCGGTGACGCATCGCGATCATTGCTCGCAGCTCACGATTTTCACCGGTCATGAGGATCCGACGAAGGGCGAAAGCTCGATCGACTACGCCCACCTCGCCAAGACTCCGGGCACCAAGGTCTTCGTCATGGGCGTCGCCCGCCTCCGCGAAATCTGCTCAGCCTTCATCGAGCACGGGGCCGATCCCTCGACCCCAATGGCGCTGGTCCGCTGGGCCACCACGGCCTCGCAATGGACGCTGACCGGCACCCTCGGCACCATGGCGGACATCGTGGAAAAGGCGAAGTTCACCTCCCCGGCGGTGGCGGTCATCGGAGATGTGGTCAAGGAGCGTGAAAAGATCGCCTGGTTCGACAAGCGGCCGCTGTTCGGAAAGAAGATCGTCGTCACCCGCACCCGTGAGCAGGCAGGCGAGCTGACCCGTTCGCTTTCCGACCTCGGGGCGGATGTGCTGGAGCTTCCGACGATCCGCATCGAGTCTCCCACGGACCGGATCGGCTTCGCGGAGGGGGTCACCCAGGCCCACGAATACGACTGGCTGATCTTCACCAGCCCGAACGGCGTGCAGCGCTTCTTCGATGCCTTTTACGCGACCTACGATGATGCCCGTAGTTTGGGCAAGCCACAGATCGCGGCGATCGGGGAGGGGACTGCGAAGAAGATCCGCGAGTATCGAATCGGCGTGGATTTGATTCCTGAAAAGTTTGTCGCCGAGGGATTGATCGAGGCCTTTGCGAAGGATTCGATTGAGAACCTGACGATGCTCTGGGTGAAGGCGGAGGAGTCCCGCGAAACCATTTACGAGGGTCTGATGGCGCTTGGCGCGATCGTCGACGAATGCGTGGCCTACCGCACGGTTCCCGAAACCTCCGATCCGAATGGTTCGGTGGCCCGTCTCAAGGAGGATGGCGCGGACCTGATCACTTTCACATCAGCGTCCACGGTCGATCATTTCTTCGCCATGGGAGTGCCTTTGCCAGAAGGCTGCGTCGCCGGAACCATCGGTCCGGTCACCAGCGAGGCCTTGCGAAAGCACGGCATCGAACCGGCCTTCGAGGCGAAGCCGCACGACATCCCGGGTCTGGTGAAGGCGATCACGAAATACTTCGCAAAGCAGTCCTGATTTCCGGCTTGCCCGAACGTGGCCAGTCTGCATCATTCCGCCCGCTTCACTGGAGACGCCGCTGTAGCTCAGGGGTAGAGCAGCTCATTCGTAATGAGCAGGTCGTCGGTTCAAATCCGACCAGCGGCTCCAGGTGGTGGATGGCTTGTATCGACCGCTGAGTGCGACCGTGTGTTGCCGCGGCAGGATGATTCGCCTGACCCGAGGTTCAGGATGTGTCAGTGTGAAAAAACATTGTGCATACAAATGAAGTCGCTAGGTTTGGGGTTTATCTGCCAATTCGACCCAAATTCCATGAAACCCAAGAGAAACTCCCTGCTCCGGCTCAGCTTCCCAATCGTCGCAATTTCGATGGTGCTCTCCACCGGGGCTTCCAATGCAGCCACCCAGACCTACTTGGACAGCAATGTTCTGAATACGTGGAATGCCACCGATGCCAACTGGGACGCCGGAGTCACCTGGACCAATGGCAATGACGCGGTGTTTGGTGGAACGGGTGAAACAGTCACAGTGACGACCGCCACGGCCAACAGCATCACCTTCAACTCAGCAGGCTACACCCTTACCGGGGGGACCATCACCCTTGGCGCGGCGCCGACGACCATCACCACCTCTTCCGATGCAACCATCGCTTCGGCTCTTTCCACGACAAGCGGCATTACGAAGGCTGGCACGGGCGTCCTCACCTTCAACAATCGCAAGACCTACACCGGCAATACGACGATCAATGCCGGAGTCCTGGACCTGACCGGTGGCGGTGGCGACATCGGGACCATTCGCGGAAGTGCGACCGTCAACGCAACCGGTACCCTGCGTCTGAGCACGGGGGATGCGACGGGCTACAACGTCGGCGCGACCGCCCTCTCGACGATCAATCTGAACGGTGGAACCCTCAGCAACAACACCACGGCCAACCAGACCCTTGGGAGCGCCACCGTCAACATGACCGGTGGCTCGATCACCGGTGTCGCGAACAGCAATATCGATTTTTTCAATGGAGCCTCGACCCTCAATTCACTTGCTTCAGCGACGACCTCCACCATCTCGGGCACAAGAATCAACCTGCGCCAGAATGGCGGAGTGACCTTCACCGTGGCCGATGGCGCGGCAGTTCCTGACCTTGCGGTTTCGTCGGTCATCTCCAATTCCGCCTTCACGGCCAACAATTTCACCAAGGCAGGCCCTGGGACCATGACCCTTTCCAGTGCCAGTACCTATGGAACCGAAACTCTGGTGACGGGTGGCCGTCTGACCGTCACGGGAACCCTGCGCAGCACCTCCGCTCTCTCGGTATCCTCAGGGGCGATTCTGGAACTCAATGCCACCAACATTTTCACTGGAGGTCACGGCACTGCGATGGGCAATAGCCGGGTCATCACCGCCAACGGTGGAACGATCCTGATGGGGCCTAACTTCGACGCCCGATTTGGCAACGTCACGCTCAACAACGGTGGCACCTGGACCTCGAACCGGACGCTCACCAACTATGATGCCCTGCTCGCAAACACCGACACGGGAGCCGCCACGATCCGGGTCACTGGAACCGGGGCCTCCACCATGAACGGCACCGGTGGTATTCGGATTCAGGGAATCCAGAACTTCGAAGTGGCGGATGTCACAGCCAGCAGTGCGACCGACCTCACCGTCAGCATGGTGCTCAGCACCACCGGGACGCAGGGCGGTGCCAATGGTGGCATCAACAAGACCGGGCTGGGAACCATGGCCATTACCTCCAACAGCACGTTTCTGGGAACGGTGACGGTCAATGCCGGAACCCTGCTGGGCGCTGCGGGAAACAGCGCAACCGGTGCCATCGGATCCGCCTCATCGGTCATCATCAACAACGGCGGCACGGCCGCAGTTGGCGGAGACAACTCGTTTGTCGGCGGCACCACGTCAGGGGCCAAGACCATCCAAGTCAATACCGGTGGCGTGTTGTCCAGCCCCGGAAGCAGCACCAACCACCTTCATGCGATTGTCCTTAACGGAGGAACAATGTCCGCAACTTCTTCCAACGCCACCTACGCGAGCTGGAACCCTGACTTTGGCATTTCAACTCTGGGCAATGGATCGACCTCCACCATTTCCGGCGGCAACCTTGCCCTCACCCAGACAGGAGGGACGGTTTTCAACATCGGCACGGGTGATACCCTCAATGTCTCCACCCTGATTGCCCGTGTGACCGGGGCAGGAGATACCGGTCTGATCAAGAATGGTGCAGGGACCCTCAACTTGTCCGCTGCCAACACCTATACGAGTCCGACAAGCATCAACGCAGGCTCCATCGTGCTCGCCAGCACGGCTGCACTGCCGTCAACCTCAGTGACTGTTGCGGGCGGAGCCTTGTTCGACGTTTCTGCCCTGCCCGCAGCCTATCCTCGTCCTACAGGCACCATCCTCACGGCGGGTCGCACCACCGGGTTCGCCACCGATGTGAACGGCTCCGTCGCCATCAACGGCGGCACCATCAACATCGCCGGGGTCGCGCCTTCGGCCGGCACCTTGTCACTGAATGGAAATCTTTCCTTCGCCAGTGGATTCGTGAAGTTCGACCTTGCCAATCTCACGACCTCCGGAGGCGGCGTGAACGACCAGATCGCCATCACGGGTGATCTCTCCCTGGGGGGGCTGACCGACATCGTGGTCAACAAGCTCAACGGCGCGCTGACCTCGGGCTCCTACACCCTGATGACCTACACCGGCAGCCTCACCGGAAATGAGTCCAATCTCCAGGTCACCGGAGCGGTCGGTGGAACCACCCGTCAGAGTTTCACCCTGGACACCACCAGCACCCCAGGCAGTGTGCTGCTGACGGTAGCGGGCTCCTCCGCAGTCGCCACCTGGACCGGCTCCGATCCGACCACGCCGGGAGTTTGGGACGTGAACCTGACCGATAACTGGACCTCCAGCATTCCGGACCTCCGCTACTTCGACGGAGACAATGTCGTCTTCGACAACACCGCTGCGACCTTCACCGTGGATCTTCCCGATGTGGTGATTCCCGGCACGGTCACTTTCAACAACTCGCTGGCGAATCCTTATGTGTTGGGCGGCATCGGAGCGATCAGTGGTTTGACCGGTCTCACCAAGAATGGTGATGGCAATGTCGGGATCACCCTGACCAACAGCTTCACCGGGTCGGTGGCCATCAACGCGGGTTCGATCACCGTGGGCACTCTGACCAACAGCACGGTCAGTGGCCCTCTTGGCGCGGGAAGCCTCATCACACTTGGCGATGCCACCCAGACCGGAACCTTGATCTACACTGGAGCCACCGCCACGGCCAACCGCCCGATCACCGCGGCGGTGGGTGGTGGAGCTCTCAATGTCGATACGTCCGGAGTCACCTTGACCCAGAGCGGTGCCATCACTCTTGGTGGAACCCTCACGAAAACAGGTGCTGGCGACCTCACCCTAACAGCGACTGCGAGCGGAACCGGAGGACTTGCCGTGTCCAGTGGCACCCTTGTCCTCAACGCTGCCCAGACCTACACGGGAGGGACCACCGTCAACGGCGGCACCTTGCTTCTGGACGGCAATCAGAACTTCAACCGTCTGGCGAACAACAGCTCGGTCACGGTCAACAACACCGGCCTGTTCGAGGTGCGCGGAGTCAACGCCCTTCCAAGTGCGGCGAATTCGGTCGACTTCACGGTCGCTCAAGGCGGTGTGCTGCGCTTTGTCTCCGGAGGCAGCACAGCCACGGGACCAACTGGCATCAGCCACAATCACCTTCGCAACCTCACTCTCACGGGCGGAACCTTGGATCTGACCTATTCGGGAACGGGAACCGCTTACAACAACGAATCGGTCCAGTTGAATGGAAATGTGACTGTCGGAGGATCGACAATTTCAACGATCCAAACCTCCACCACCGACGCTTTGTCCGGCCTCGCCCTCTCCGGTGCACGCACTTTCACCGTGGCCGATGTCACGGTCGGCACCGACTTGTTGGTCAATGCCGAGGTGGAGAACATGGACATCGCAGGAGGTGCCCTGATCAAGGCTGGCGAAGGCACCATGGTGCTTGCCGGAACCAACACCTACACCGGAAACACGACCGTCAATGCAGGCACGCTCGGCATCACTGGCAAGCTCTACAAGGTGGGTTACACCACCACCCCGGTGGTCCAGGTCAGTGGAGGAACCCTGGATCTGACCTCCTGGGGATTCGACACCAACGGAAGTCTTGGTGAACTGGCCAACGCCAATGCCCGAGTGGTCCTGAACGGCGGCACCATCAACATCAGCGGCAACTCCGAAACCTCCGGCCGTGGTTTCACCCTCAATGCTGCGGGTGGCTCCTTCCTGATGGGGACTGCCGGTCAGACGCTGACGATTTCCAGCCACGTCGAGACCACGACTTTGGCGATTTCCGGTCCGCTCAATCTCGGTGGCGAAGGAAACATGGTCGTCGAGAAGGTCCTCACCGGAACCGCAAGTCTGACCAAGGTCGGGGGCGGCACCGTCACGCTTTCCGGCATCAACACCTACTCCGGCAACATCGCGGTGAACGGAGGAAACCTGACCATCGCCGACAATGCCGGCCTGAGGTTCGTGGTCACCAATTCCAGCAGCAATGGAGTGTCCGGCACAGGAACCCTGGTGGTGAACGGTGACTTCACGATCGACACCGCCGCCGTAACCAACACCACAGGCACGTGGACGCTGGTGAACGCTTCAACCTTGTCGGAGTCATTCGGTTCCACCTTCACCATCACCGGATCGGGATGGACCGAAGCCTCCAACGTCTGGACGAAGACCGAGGGCACCAAGCTCTGGACCTTCACCGAAGCCACCGGCGTGCTGACCCTCTCGGTCGCCAATTCGTTCAACACCTGGATCGCGGGATATGATTTCTCAGCCTTCCCAGGTGCGGATCTCACGGCGACCGGCGATGCGGACGGAGACGGCATCCCGAATGCGGTGGAGTTCGTCATCGGAAACCTTCCCAACCAGACCAAGGTCGAGAATCTTCCGACTGCGGAGCTGGTCACCGATCCTGCAGGCGTCACCGCCGGCGAGTATTTGAAATTCACCTTCCGTCGCAGCACCGCGTCGGTGGACGCCGGTGTCACCTCGACCGCCCAATACGACACGGATCTCGCCGGGACCTGGACCCCTGCGGTCAATGCCGTGGCGGGAGTGGAGATCGTGGTGGTGGCGAACCCCTCGATTCCGGGAGACAATGTCGAGGTTTACATCCCTCGCAGCCTGGCAGTCGATGGCAAGCTGTTCGGTCGGGTCTCCGTCTCAGTGCCGCCAGCGCCATGATCCAATTCCGGGTCATGGAATTCAGTGGGTTTCTCTTCCTCTGAATCCCCAAGAAAGATCAGCAACAGGCCCTTCAGCCCGCCATCTGGGTTGAAGGGCTTTTGGCATTGATGCCCGGATTGCGTTCGAGGGAGGGAGCGAACGGACGGTGGTTCCGAGGCGATTGAGATGGACTTCGATCATCCGGTCATGACTTCATCCTGAAGGCCGCCAGGGAACAGACGGGGATTGGCTTGATCGTCGATCAGGGCGGCCCGCTTTTCGCCACGCCGATTTTTGAAACTCCATCGGATTCCCAGATGGAGTTCAGCGATCGTTTGCGTAGCTTCTGGCTAGGAATGCCTGATCTGACACTTGAAAATGCCCTTCACGCCCGCGGCATCCAGCCCGTCGTGGGTGTGGATGAGGCGGGTCGCGGCCCGCTGGCCGGTCCGGTGGCCGCGGCGGCGGTGATCCTGCCGGAGGGCTTTTCCTGCGAAGGGCTCGATGATTCGAAGAAGCTGTCGGCTGCGAAGCGTGATCGTCTTTTTGAGTTTCTCACCACTCACGCCGGGCTGCGGTGGTCGGTGGCTCTGGTTCATGCCGATCAGATCGACTCGATCAACATCCTTCGGGCGACTCATCTCGCGATGGAGATGGCCGTGCGCCAGCTCGACCAGGAGATTGGGCATTGCCTGATAGACGGCCTGCGGCTTCCGAGATTCCCCTGGCCGCATGATGGGATCGTAAAAGGGGATGGGCTTTCCCTTTCGATCGCGGCGGCCAGCATCGTGGCCAAGGTGACGCGCGACCGCTGGATGTTGGAGCGCTCCCGGGAGTTTCCACAATATGGCTTTGAAAGGCACCAGGGATATGGCACGAAGGCACATCTTGAAGCCTTGAGAATCCATGGGCCTTGCCGCATTCATCGTCGCTCGTTTCAGCCGGTTGCTCAACTCGCCCTGCCGTTTGGCGAGGCGTGACGGCACCGCGTGGGATCGCAAGGAGATCGGCGACTATGGCGAGGAGGTGGCGGCGGCCTGGCTGCGCGCCCGTGGCTGCAAGATCCTTTATCGCAACTTCCGGGCACCGCATGGAGGGGAAGTGGACCTCGTGGCGCGGAAGGGGGCCTTGCTGATGTTCGTGGAGGTGAAGACGCGTCGCGAGGGAACGAAGTATCGCGGGCTCGATGCCGTGAATGCCGGGAAGCAGGCCCTGATCGAACGCGGAGCGAACGAATGGCTGCGCCTGCTCGGGACGCGCGAGATCCCGTGGCGCTTCGATGTGATCGAGGTTTACGTGGAGGCCGGGAAGCCACCGAAGGTCAATCGGGTGGAGAATGCTTTTTGAAGTTCCAAGTTCCAACGGCCAAGTTCCAAGGTTCCTCTTCAAATCAAAATTCCACATTCGTCATTCCTCAATCGTGTCAATCCAGTCGGCGACGTTTGCTGGGATGGATTGACGATTGAGGATCGTTGATTTTGGAATTTTGATTTGGAAGTCGCTCGCCGTGCAACGGTGCATTGAACGGGGTGCTTGCAGGCCCGTAGGTGGGCAGCTAGAGACACAAAACCTTTCAAACCCATGCAGCACCGACCACGCCTCTCGTTCTGGGAGCTTTTCTCGATGAATTTCGGCTTTCTGGGGATCCAGTTCGGATTCGGCCTCCAGCTTGCCAACATGAGCGCGATCTACTCGAAGCTCGG
>JAIYDT010000241.1 GCA_027487355.1 Verrucomicrobiaceae bacterium | reverse complement strand
TCACCACCCGATCACCAGTGGCGGAACGATGATCCGGGTGTTTCCACCCTTCTGGCGGTTCTCGCTTTCCTCGACCGCGCTGACGAGGCCGTTTTCAAACTCCACCGCCGTCTTGCCCTTTTCGATCTGGGTGGTGCTGATGAGCTGGCGGTAAATCGCGCCGGTAACGGGATCGCGGACGGTGGCATAGTTGTTCACCTCCTCGTAGTCGATGAACTCCCAGCGACCGCTCTGGGCTTCGCCGGTCTTGCGCATGGTGGTTTTGGTCGGCTTGCCGAGCGATTTCAGCACCTCGTCGGGCGTCAGGCCGACGGCCACCTGATGGGCGGCGATGAGTTTCTGGACCTGGATGTTGCGGGCGTAGAGGAGTTTGAGGTTCTCGACGAACTTTGGATCCTTCGAGGAAAAGGCCCAGGGCGGGACCCAGCCGGAAATGCCGTTGCTAGTGCCCTGGCCGCGGACCTTGTAGGCGCGGTCGGTCATGGCTTCGAGGCGCAGCGTCTGGTTGGCCTTCAGGTAGCCGAGCTTCACCTTGCCTTCCTTGTCGGAAAACACGGGCGCTTCCTTGATCACGCCGAGCATGACGGGCTTCGGGGAATCCTCCTCGAAGTAAACGACGTCCGGATCACGTTCGAGGAGGGATTTCCGCTCCGTCCGGTCGCGGCGTCCGGCTTGGCCGAAGGCGGGAATGGCGAGAGCGAGCGACAACGCGAAAGTGAGCCAGCGTTTCATTGGGGCAGGTTAGCAGGGATTTCGGGCATGGAAAGCCCGGAACTCGGACGGCACCAACCTGGATCCTATTCACTCATTTCCCAAATTTCTTCGATGTTCGAGGTTGGACGTTGGAAGTTCGGCGTTCACCTTCCCCGCATGTCCACGAGCATTTCGTCCAAGCTCTTCGCCGCCGCCAAGGAACTCATCCCCGGAGGCGTGAACTCGCCGGTCCGCGCCTTCCGCAATGTCGGGGGCGAGCCGTTTTTCGTCCGTCGCGCCAAGGGCAGCCGGATCGAGGACGTCGATGGCAAGACCTACATCGACTACATCGGCTCCTGGGGCCCGAACATCCTCGGCCACGCGCCGACGGTCATCACCAACACGATCCACGAAGTCGCCAAGGACGGCATTTCCTTCGGCATCCCGAACCCCTACGAGGTCGAGATGGCCCGCACGATCACCGACTGGGTGCCATCGGTCCAGAAGGTGCGCATGTGCTCGTCCGGCACCGAGGCCACGATGTCCGCCATCCGCCTGGCGCGCGGCTTCACGAAGCGCGACACGATCGTGAAATTCGACGGCTGCTATCACGGTCACAGCGATTCCCTGCTGGTCGCCGCCGGTTCCGGAGCGCTGACCCATGGCGAGCCCGACTCCGCTGGCGTGCCGAAGGATTTCGCGAAGCACACGCTGGTGCTGCCCTACAATGACTTCGAGGCGCTCGAGTCGCTCTTCGCCGCGCGTGGGGAAGAGATTGCCGCCATCATTGTCGAGTCCTACCCCGCGAACGCTGGCCTGGTGTTTCCGAAAGCGGGCTACCTCGACCGGCTTTCCTCGATCACGAAGCAATACGGCGCGCTGCTCATTTTCGACGAAGTCATGACCGGCTTCCGACTCGGCAAGGCGGGCGTGCAGGGCCTTGAAAACCTCACCCCGGACCTGAGCTGCTTCGGCAAGGTCATCGGCGGCGGACTTCCCGTCGGTGCGTTCGGCGGTCGCGCCGATGTCATGGACCTGCTCGCCCCGATCGGCCCGGTCTATCAGGCTGGCACGCTTTCCGGCAACCCGCTCGCCATGGCCGCCGGACTTGCCCAGCTCAAGGAACTCTCGAAGCCCTCCGGCTTTCCCCGCCTCGACCAACTCGGAGCCCACTTCGAAGCCGGCCTGCGTCAGCTCCTCGCGGAAAAGGGCGTGCCGCACCGCTTCAACCGCGTCGGCTCGATGTTCTGCCTGTTCTTCACCGACCGCGAGATCGTGAACGTGGACGACGTGATGAAGCAGGACCTGGAGTTCTTCAAAAAGTTCTTCTGGGGTTGCCTCGACAAGGGCATCTACCTCGCCCCCTCGCCCTACGAGACCGGCTTCCTCAGCCTCGCCCACACCGAGGCGGATCTGGATGAGACACTCGGCGTCTTCAGCGAGGTGCTCGGGAAAATCTGAGCCGGAGTTCCTCCATCGGTCTGAATTTACCCTCGTCGCGCCTGACCGGGTTCCGCCAAGCTCCCTTCGCCGCCGCGCTACCACATTCAACATTCGGTTGAGATATCATGAATCAAACAGCTTGGGTGACTGCGGCAATCGCAGGCACCAAGGACTCCTGGGGTCGATCCTCGCGAATTCACATCTGAAAGGGTGTCGCTCTGCGATGATTCTTTGCCCGCGGGTCTGATGGAGCCCCGATGGCGAAAACATGGGGCTTCGGATTGTGGATCGTGGATTTCGGATTTCGGATTTCGGATTTCGGATTTCGGATTTCGGATTTCGGATTTCGGATTTCGGATTTCGATGGCGCTTCCTCAATGTTTCGAATTTTAGATTTCGAGTTTCGAATTTGATATCTCCGCTCCCGTTCCCATCCCATCATGTCGCGGTCCTGAACCGGACCGATGCCGCAGAGGATGCATTTCGGGTTGTCCGGCGTGGGCCGGATCGGGTCATTGGACACGGCGCGAATCGAAACCGTTTGTTTGCTCGCGTGCATTGTCGAATGGGACTTGCCTCGATTGAATAGCCGCCAGCCTGCTTGAAAGGTCTTGGAAGGCTTGAACGGGAACGCTCCCTTCGGCGGGGCTCGCTTGACCAGCTTCCCGGACTGCCTTATCGAGGTGCAGAAGTGAAAATCTCATGAACACAATCCTGCGATTGGCTGCCTTGGCCGGCCTGACCCTAACATGCGGGGCTGGCGAAGTCGCCGGGCCGATTACCCAGCAGGCTTATGTGAAGGCCTCCAACTCCGGCATGAACGATCAGTTCGGCTGGCCCGGAGGAGGCATCGCCATCGCGGGCGACACCCTGGTGGTGGGAGCCCCGACGGAAGACAGCTCAGCGAAGGGCGTCGACGGCGACCAGGGCGATGGGCTGGATCCGACCCCTATGAATCGCATGGACGGATTCGACTCCGGGGCGGCCTATGTCTTTTGGCGTTATGGAACGGGATGGTCCCAGCAGGCCTACTTGAAATCCACCGACACCGCCTCGCACGACCTTTTCGGCAGGGCCGTGGCGGTTTCAGGCGACACCGTGGTGGTCAGTGCGGCCGGGGCAAAGGGCAAGCAGGACGGCGTCCCGTTCGTTGGCGCTGTCTATGTCTTCGTGCGGGAAGGAACCACCTGGCGGCAGCAGGCGCGTCTGACGGTTCCGGGGAGTGACGACTATACCCGTTTCGGCGCTTCCTTGGCGATCAGCGGCGACACCCTGGTGATTGGGGCGGAGAGTGAGAAGCGGGCTGGGGCGCAGGCCGGAGGCGAAGAGATCCTGATGGCCGGCGCGGCCTATGTGTTTGTGCGAGACGGCGGAAAGTGGAGCCAGCAGGCCCGCCTGGAGGCATCGAATGCCAAGTACAAGTCGCACTTCTGCGGATCCGTGGCGATCTCAGGGGACACGTTGATCGTCGGTGCCATCGGGGACAACAGCGCCTCGGGTGGAGTCAATGGCGACCAGTCCGACCACAGTCTCGTTTCAGCGGGTGCGGCCTACGTCTTCAGGCGCGAGGGGACGAAGTGGAGCCAGCAGGCTTACCTCAAGGCCCCCAAGCCGGGGGAGTTCGATGAATTCGGAACCTCGGTGGCGATTTCAGGCGACACAGCGGTCGTGGGAGCGACAGGGGCCAAAGCAGGCAACGCGAAGTCCGGAGAGAAGGATGACGGTCCTGGGGCGGCGTTTGTCTTTGTGCGCGCGGATGGCAAGTGGGTTGCGCAGGCCTCTCTAACACCGCCGAACTTCGAGGGCGGCGAGGAATTCGGGTGCTCGGTGGCGATCAGCGGCGAGCATCTGGTGGTCGGAGCGAAGCAGACCCGCGACCGAACCGACAAGCAGCGGAACCATCCCGGGGCGGCCCATGTTTTTACCAGAAAAGCCAGCACTTGGGATCGTGGCACTCCGATCATGGCGTCCAATCCGGAGAACGGTGACCTGTTCGGCGGCTCCGTTGCCATCGCGGTCGACACCGTGGCAGTGGGTGCCGCCGGGGAGGACGGCTTTGCGAGGGGGATCAACGCCAAACAAGACAAGCAGAACAACGGCAACTCGTCCTCGGGTGCTGCCTATGTCTTCGTGATGTCGGGCGCGGAAAAGGCGGAAACGACCCCGGCGGCTGCTGGCCAGGAGAAGGGAACGCTCGAGGAGCGTATCTTCGGCTACTGGGCGACGGACTGGGAGTCGATGGCCCAGGCGTGGCAGCCCATGGTCGAGCAGATGATCGACATGCGGGGAGTCGGACGCGACGACAAGGACCGCGAAGCCGAGAGGAAAAAGGCGGTGGAGGAGATGAAGGCCGGCTTTGACGTGATGGCGATGGTGGTCAAGCGAGGGGAGATTTCCGACTACACCTACCCCGGAAACCCCGAGAAGAAAACCTACCGCGTCAAGTCACTGAACGAAGCTACCAACACTCTCGACCTGGAGGTGACCACCCCCAACCAAAAGCCCTATGTGATGCGGATGGTTCTCGCTGGCGAGCAGCTCACGCTGACTGAGGTCGGCGATGAACAGAGCCTGCCAATGATGTATCGTCGGATCGATGAAGCCGCGTTCGAGGTCCGCCGCCGTGCAGCTGCCGAATCGAAGTTGTTCAAGAACCAGAACGGCCCGTCCAGCGATCCCGAGCCAACGAAAGAAAAGGAATCAGGCAAGAAAGCGAAGGAGCGATAAAGGAATCAACTCCCGAAAGGCCTCCAAGGCCTGAAATTCCTAACGTCCAGAAGCCAGGGACCCGGCCTCCGGACGATCCGGTGGGGGACGCTTCGAAACCGGAAGCCTGGCACGAACCATTCTAACAGTCCCCGGCTCTCAAACCCTCCATCGCCCCTACGCCATCGGCGTTCCATCCCGAAGCCCAGGGTTGCCCGTATCCGGGCTACCCTGGGTGGAGGAAGAGAAGATCCCGAACCCCATCGGGGTTCCATCCGACGAGTGAGCCGACAGCGAACGTGAGGCCGAACACTGGATGCTCGGGCCCCATCTAGATTTCCCCGGTCACACCGCCTCTGGCTCGCTCGGCTCACTCCGCCTTCCGATAGATTCGCACGTAGTCCACCTCCATGCTCTTGCCTTCCAGAGCGGGGCTGGCCTTGCCGGCGAAGGGCGCGACCTTGGTGCTGAGCAGGACTTCCTGCTCGGCATGGCAGAGGGTGTTGGCAAGCGTACGAATCTTTTTCCCGTCGAAGTACCAGATCAGCTCCTTGGGTGTCCACTCGAAGGCGTAAACGTGGAAATCCTGGCTGAGATCGGCCTCCGCCACGTGCTTCTGGCCGCTGCCACCGTGCTTGCCCTGCCAGTTGTGAAGGTTCATCGCCACCTCGCGCGGGTAGTGCGCCTCGACGATGTCGATCTCGAAGCGCGGCAGGGTGGGATCCTTCAGCGCGAGGCGCTCAGGCGGGGTGTTCAGCCAGAACGCGTTGTTCAGTCCGGACGCCCCGGCGATGCGGAAGCGACACTCGAACCAGCCGTATTTCTGACGGAACCCTTTGGTCGAGAGCCACGCGCTGCTCCACCCTTTCCCCTCGCGTCTGGTGACCAATTTCAGGATCCCGTCCGACACCGACACGTTCTTCGCCAGCCGGTCCTTCTCGTCCTTGATGATCCACTTGCTCACGTCAACCTGCGTCCCACCGAACTCCTCGCTGAAGCTCAGCTTCCATCCCTCCTTTGCAGCGGTGGCAGGGGTTTTCGCATCGAGCTCGGCCATCGGCGACGCAGCCTCCGCAGCGCTCATGCGACCCCATGGCGCGAGCAACAGGACACTGACAAGGAAAAGGCCGGGCTTCAGGGTGGCGGTCATGGGTGAGGTTTGCGGAACCACCCCAAATCAAGGGCTTTCCCCGCGTTTTGAAAGGTGAAACTCAAGGGCCTCTCTGGTC
>JAIYDT010000370.1 GCA_027487355.1 Verrucomicrobiaceae bacterium | reverse complement strand
GTGAACAGCACCGGCAGCGTCATGTAGCTGTTGTGGATGGAGCGACGCTTCGCCTTCAGGCCCAGGCTCTGGTCCGGCGTCTTTCCCTCCGAGGCATCCTTCAACATCTTCCGCTGGTTCGGCAGGATGTGCACCCAGACATTGAGCACCATGATCGTGCCGAACACCGCACCGAGGTGGATGAAGGCCCCGCGACCACTGAAGGTGTGGGTCAGCACCCAGACCAGCCCACCCGCCAGCGCCAGGGCGGTCGGATTGATGAGCTTCGTTTTCGCCAGCGGGGAGCGGAACAGCAGGTCATACACCAGCCAGCCACCCACCAGAAATCCAAGCCCCGACAGGGTCGCGGCATGCGGGGAAAGCGCCTTGACCGAGGGGTCAATCAGATACGCGCCCTGGTTGCTGTAATAAACCAGCCAAAGCAGCAGGAAGCCGGTGATCCAGGTGAAGGTCGCCTCCCACTTGAACCAATGCAGTCCAGGCGGTGCCTCCCCTGCCCCGAAATGACGCTTTTCCACCCGGTAGAAAAACCCGCCATGCACCATGTAAAGCTCGCCATCCACCCCGGGCGGCGCGGGGACCATCGGCTTGAAGGCGGAATCCAGCCACACGAAGTAGAATGAGGTGCCGATCCACATGATGCCCGCAATCAGGTGGGCCATCCGGACCAGCAGGTGCAGCCATTCTTGGATTTCAGGATTCATTGCGGGGGAAAGATTGCCGGATCGAGCGACCGACGAGGATTGTCGATGAAAGCGCAATCGGTGCCATGAGCCAATGAATTCTGCCCAGGCCTCTCAATCGCGGTCGATCTTCTCCCTCTCCTCACGGACAACGGCCAGCGCATCGTAGAGGGCGAACAGCATCACGACCACGGTGATCACCGCACAGGCCCCCCACCACAGTGCGAAACGAAGCACGCTCTCCTGGAGCCAACCTCCGATCACCCACAGCCCGATCGCCATCAAACCCAGTGCCACCATCAGCATTTTGGCCAGCACCCGCCGGCGTACGACACGATCCCGCAGGATCGCTCTCGCGATTCCAACACACATCGCTGGAAAACCGGACTTGCCCGTGCTCATGCCGACAGGCTTTTCCGAAGCCCCACCCGCAGCAATGGAAATCTAGATCCACCGCAGGATCGGCGGAACGGAGTCCAGCCAGACATCCGCCACCGCGCAGCGCAGCACCGCCTCCTCATCATCCTGCCTGGAGAAAATCCGGCTCTCCCGCAATCTTCCGGAAAGCGTGGCCACCGCCCGCAGTTCCGCGCCGATGCTCAGGATGCCCAGCACGCTGGAAAGCGCCGTGGAGGCCAGGAAAATGGCGATTCCACCCGAGATCGGAATCCTCGCCGCAATCAGGGCGAACAGCACCACCGCGATCGTCAACGGCGGCACGGCCATGCCGAAACGCTTCGCCGCCTCTCTCGCACGGGCCGCTTTGGAATCCCGCTCACGCCACTGGATCAGGGCCGATTTCCTCAACTGCCGTCCCAGTTCCGCCGCACTCGCCTCGCAGGTCGGCAGGTTCACCGTCGTGCCCAGCAGATCCGACCACCGATCCACATCCACCTTGCAGCGCTGGCCGCCCTTCGCGAGCACCACCTGTTTTCCAAACCAAATCCTCATCACCACCGCCGCGACGATCACCAGGATGCAGGGAATGTAGAGGATGCGCCAAAACATGAGGACGGCCTCAGGTAACGCCACGAAAGCCGGATCGACCACCCAAATCCCTCATCCCCTGATTCAGGCACCTGCCCTGCGGCTCAGCGAATCTCGATCAACCAGGCACTGCACGGCGCGAGTTCAGGAAGCAGGAGACCTTCAGAGGAAAGCTCGGGAGCCTTGATGAGTCCGGTCCAGTCCGAATGGAACCGGGAGTCGAACACCCAGTCGTCCTGGCTCTCCCGCATCAGCCATTTCCGGGCATCGTCCGGGATCTTGAGCCGCACGCCCTTCAAGGACTCACTGCCGTGAAAATTCGCCACCACGAGATAGGCCTGCTTGCTTTCCGGATCGCGGCGGAGAAAGGCGTAGAGCCAGTGCCCACTCGCCGTCTCACCATGAATCCGTCCGAAAGCGGGGTTGCTGTTGTTGGCGTGATTGAGTCCGTAAAACTCGCCTTTCGTGAATGCGGGATTCTTCAACTCGCCTAACAGCTCAGCATACCACGCCCGCAGCTCCTTCTGCTCCGGACTGAGGCGGCCACCGTCGAACTTGCCGCGGTTGGTCCACTTGTTGAACTCCGGCATTGAGCCATAATCAAAGATCGAACTGCGACCATCATCGCCACCGAAACCCTCGCTGCCGATCGCGGGCTCGCCGACCTCCTGGCCGTTGTAAAGCATGACCGGCCCCTTCCCCATCGCGAACAAGACCGCGGAAACCGGCCGCCCAACCTTCATGCCGAGCCCGCCCCAGTGCTGGGGATTGGCAAGGCGGACCTCGTCGTGGTTTTCGGCGTAGCGGAGGGATTGATGAAAGCGATCGCTCGTGAAGGTCAAGGCATCGAGATCGTTGGCCCACTTTCCAGAATCATAGAGACCTTCGAGAACATCGTAAACCGGATCATCATAAACCGCGTCGAAGCCTGCCTTGAGCAGTTCGTCGAGGACATGCCCTTCGGTCAACTTCGCCGGATCGTTGTCGTAGGCCTCGGCCATGAAGAAGACGTCGCCCTTGCGGTCGTGCGCGCGCTTCACCATCCACTTCCAGAACGGCATCGGCACCATGTGGGCCATGTCCACCCGGAAGCCATCGACCCCCATCTCCTGCCAGTAGCGGATGATTTCATCCATCGTCCGCCAGGTCTTCGGAACGGTGGTGGGCTCGGCATCCGGCCCAGGCAACGACGAAGTGTCGCGACCGGAGGTGAAATCGTGGCCGTAGTTCAGCTTCACGGTCTCATACCAATCACCGTTTCCCGGGGACCAGGAAACGACGTTGTTGCCGGTGACGCGACCATACTCGGTCTCGGGCGCGAACAAGCCGTTGCAGCCCGGTTTTCCGGCGGTCGGGAGCTTCAACGGAGGCCCCTCACCGGGATCACTACGACGAAGATAGTAGAAATGGTTGTCGCGCGAGAAGAACGCGGCGCGGTCGTCGCCTTCACCGAAGGACAGCGAGGGTTTCACATCGGAGGCATACGAGCGTGCGACGTGGTTCGGCACGAAGTCGATGATGACCTTCAGGCCACCCTTTTCACAGCGGGCCAGCAGGGCCTTGAACTCGTCGATCCGCGTGTTGGGATCCACCGCATAGTCCGGACAGACATCGAAGTAATCCTTGATCGCATAAGGGCTGCCGGCGATGCCCTTGAGGATGTTCGGATCATCCGCCGGGCGATTCGGATAGGCAGTGCCGCTGGCCTGTTCGAGCACACCGGTGAGCCACACATGCGTGAAACCCATCTTGCGGATCTCGCCGATGGCCTTGACCCCGATGTCGGAAAACTTTCCGCAACCGTTCTCCGCCAGCGTGCCATTCTGCTTCCGGGTCTCGTTGGCATTGCCGAAAGTCCGGACGAACAACTGGTAGATCACCGGACGTTCCGGGGCGGAGCGGGCACTCATCACGGCAAGAGTGAAGCAAACCAAGGCGCGGCGGGCAATCGCGATCGTTTTCATGCCGGGGATTCGTCCTTCACGAACTGGGTGCAGAGGGCCGCGATGAGCAGCGAGGCTCCACCGAGCATCACTACTTTCACCGGGG
>JAIYDT010000363.1 GCA_027487355.1 Verrucomicrobiaceae bacterium | reverse complement strand
CACCAACGGTGCCTCAGGCACCAACACCACGGATCATGATGGGAAAATCGAGCGGCGGAGCTGGGTCCGATGGAACTCGGTGACCGCTTGCTTGCGTGAAGCCGTGTCCCGATTCGGAAACCAGTTCAAAACCCACATGACCCGTCATCTCATCTGCGCCCTTGTTTTCGTCCTATCGGCAATCCACGTCCGAGCCAACGATCCGGGCGGCGGATCACCCACGGGCGGCGCGAACGTGACCCTCACGACCACCGCGACCACCGCCACCATCAGCAACGGCGTCATCCAGGCCATTATCGAAAAATCCACCGGCAGAGTCAGTTCCTACAAGCTGAACGGCTTTCAGATGGTGGATCCCGCCAACCCGATCTATTACAGCATGGACGGCGGTGCGAGTTTCGAGGTGCCTACAAACTGCGTTTACAGCGTCACCACCCAGACGTCGGACATGATCGACGTCTCGTTCAAGCGCACGTGGAACGACACCTCGGGCTACAAACACGCCTTTGATATCGATCTTCACTTCGTCCTCCGCCGGGGCGACACCGGCATGTACGCCTATGCCATTCTAAACCATCCCGCGTCTTATCCCACGACATCCGTCGGCGAGTGGCGCATTGTTTGGAAACTCCCGCGCAGCTCCACCACCTTCACCTTCGAGCGCGCCTATGTGGATGAACAGCGTAACTGGGAAATGCCGTCCTACTACGACTATCAGAATTCTTCGCCAACAGCGATCGGTGAGATCGTAAAGCTCAACACCGGCGTGATGGCCGGGAAATATGATGGCAAATACACCTACGCCGCCCTCTATTCCGAGATCGGCACCTGGGGGCATGCCAGCCACATCGCAAAGAGGGGTGTCTGGTTCGCGCTCGGCGGGCATGATTATTTCAACGACGGCCCCACCCTCCAGGATCTCACCTCCTCCGAAAGCTACATCCTCATGCATTTCGGCCGCAATCATTTCGGCGGTTCCGGAACCAGCGTCGCGGCAGGCGAGACCTGGCGGAAGATGTATGGCCCCTTCCTGCTTTATTGCAACGCAACGACTGCTGCCAGCAATGCCGGCGACGTTTTGTGGGCGGATGCCAAGGCGCAGGTGGCCGCGGAAAAGGCGGCATGGCCGTATTCCTGGCTCACCAACGCGGATCATCCGGCGGCGGCGGCGCGCGGAACGGTCACGGGCCGTTTGCTGGTGAACGATCCGCTCAAGCCCTCGATCACCGGTGCCAACGCGAACATCGGCCTCGCGGCCCCCGAGGAGACGGCCGGGAATTGGCAGTTCCAGAGCAAAGGCTATCAGTATTGGACCAAGGCCGATGCGTCGGGAAACTTCAGCATCCCCGCCGTTCGGCCGGGAACCTATACGCTCTATGCGTTCACGGATGGAGTCGTCGGCGAATTTTCGAAAATCGGAGTCACGGTCACCGCCGGCGGAACGAATGCGCAAGGCGACATCACGTGGAATGTCTCTCATCCCGGAACCAGCATCGCGTGGGAAATCGGCGTGCCTGACCGCACTGCGAAGGAGTTCAAACATGGCAACGACTACTTCACGCCTTTCTTGTGGGAAGTTTACCCGCAGGAACTGCCGAATCCCCTCGTTTACAACGTCGGTTCCAGCAATCCGGCCACCGATTGGAACTATGTGCACAGCAACTACCCCGGAGCGACAGCGGGGACAACGGCTCACTGGGACTGGAACGTGAATTTCAATCTCCCCGCCGTCCCTCGCAGCGGCACCGCGACCCTGACGGTGGCGGTCGCCAGTTCGCACTACTCCCGGCTCTTTCTCTACCTCAACGGCTCGCCGACATCGTTCGCCCGGATTGCACCGCCAGTGAGCGGCGGCAACGCGCTGCTGCGACAGGGGATCCATGCGAAGTATTCCTACGTGGACATTCCGATTCCCGTTTCCTCACTGCGGACTGGAGCCAACACCTTCACTTTCCGCTTCACTGGCGATGCCGGATTCTCGCCTCACGTGATGTATGACTACCTGCGTCTCGAACTGCCCGAATTTCCGCCGCCGCCGCCGGATTCAGGGCGATCCATCGTCTGGGCTGGCGGAACAAATGCCGCCGCCAACACCTGGGACAATGGCAACACGAATTCCTTCCGCCTGAGCGGAGCCGCCACGCCATTCGGAACCGGCGACGCGGTGACCTTCAGTGACACGGGATCCAACAGTACCAGCGTCACCCTCACGGGCTCGCTGCAGGCGAACTCGGTGACATTCTCCGGCACGAAAAACTACACCCTTGCCGGAACCGGTGCGTTGGATGGGACGATGTCGCTGCTCAAGAGCGGGACCTCCACACTCACCGTCAGCCAGGCGAACACGTTCTCGGGTGATACCGCCATCACCGGTGGAGTCATTTCGCTTTCTAACGACACCGCCAATGTGAGCGGCCTCGGAAGCGGCTCCGTCAGTCTCAACAATGGCACACTTAGGATGTCCTCGAACCTCAACACCTACAATGACGCGCCATGGAACCTGGACGTGCCGTCGGGTGCGACCGGCACTTTGGAGGTGGACGCACGTTGCGACCTGAAAGGCAAACTCACCGGTGGCGGAACATTCCGCTTCAGGCTTCCATCGGGGGCCATCCGGGCCTCCATCCTAGGCGACTGGTCCGGCTTTTCCGGAACGCTGGAGGCCACCGCCATCTCGGGAAGCGCGGAGTTCCGCCTCTACAACGGGAACGGACTCCCCGCTGCGGCACTTTCGCTTGGAAACGGCATTACCGCCTTGTGGCCCGGCGGTCTGAACACGGGAACCGGCACCTTCGTCAGCTTTGGAGAATTGTCCGGCACCGCGTCCTCGACCCTCAAGGGAGGAACGGTCGCGGATCGACAAATCACCTACCGCGTCGGAGGCCGCGGAACTGATGCCACGTTCGCCGGGACGATTTCCGAACAAACCAACGGACTCACCAACCTGATCAAGACCGGCGGCGGAACGTGGACTCTATCAGGCACGGGGAACGTGAACGGCGATCTCACCGTGGAGGCCGGCACACTCGCCATCACCGGTTCCTTCACTCAGACCTCCACCAAGTCCACCCTCGTGCAGGATTCAGCGGTCCTGGTGCTGGACGGCACTTTGGCCTCTGGAAACCTCGCGGTCGCCGATGGTGGCAAGCTGGCGGGCCAGGGCTCTCTCAACGGCGCGCTCGCCAACGACGGCTTGGTCGAGCTGTCCTCCGGTTCGTTCGACATCAGCGGAGCCGTGACCAATAACGGATTTTTCCGCGTGAAATCTCCGGCCACCTTCACCGCGACCGGAGGCTTCATCAACAACGGCACGCTCAACCTCATCGGATCCACCCAGACGCTCCCGCCGGGCATCGTCAACAACGGCCTGGTTCTAACCGACCGCGCTCCCGCCACGATCGCGTGGACCGGCTCGACGGGCTCCACATGGGACGTCCACACCAGCGTCAACTGGACCAACTCCTCCAGCCAGCCCGACGTATTCTTCCCGGGAGATACGGTGCTTTTCAATGACACGGCTTCGACAAGCGCCGTCGAACTCGCCGGCACGCTGACACCCGCATCCGTGTCGGTCGACACATCCCAGGCGTTCAGCCTCAATGGCGGCGCGCTCGGCGGAGCGGGTGGCCTCACCAAGTCAGGAAGCGGATCGCTCACGGTTTCGTCGGCCTTGAACTTCACCGGTCCGGTGAATGTGGCCGGAGGAGAACTTACCCTTGCCGATGCGGTGTCATGGCCCGCCGGCAGCAGCCTCATCGAGGTAGCCCAAGGTGCGATCCTGGATCTCACCGCCTTGCCCTCCGTCACCGTGGCCGCGGGCCAAACCCTGCGTGGCGCGGGTGCCGTGCAAGGCAGTCTAACCGTCAATGGCGCACATGACCCCGGCCCCGGCTCGTCTTTCACCGGCAGCCTCTCCTACGGGACCACGGCCAGGGTTTCATGGTCACTCGCGGCGAACAGCACCACTGCCGGAACATTCGATACGATCCAGGCTGAAACCGTGACGATTTCCGCAGGGGCGTCTTTGGATCTGGTCTTCAACGACTCCGCCAGCGGCGTGAACTTCTCGGATCCATTCTGGGCGACCGCTCGCTCGTGGACGATTCTCACGTCAAGCGCCAGAACGGGCGTGTTCTCCATCGGCAGCCAGACAGTCGACCTGTCCGGCCGCTCGCCGGCGGACTACGGGACATTTGCGATCACGGAATCCGGAAACTCGCTGGTGCTCACCTGGACGCCGGCGGACATCGTCTGGAGGGGGACCACGAACGCGAACTGGGATCTGGCAACCGCCAACTGGCAAAGAGTCGCTTCGGTCACCGCGTTCCTCAACGGCTCCCCCACCCGCATCGACGACGGGACCAACGTCACGTCCATCAACCTGGTGAGTTCCGTTTCACCCGGTTCGATGGTGTTCGATTCAACGAAAAATTATTCCATCGGAGGCGTCGGTTCGATCAATGGCGCGATGGTTCTCGAAAAGAAAGGCGTTGGAAGGCTGACGCTGTCCTCGGCCAACGGCTTTACCGGCGGCACGGTCGTCTCCGGCGGCACGGTGGTGATCGCCAACGCGGCCGCGCTCGGCACCGGGCCGGTCACTTTGGCAGGCGGCTCATGGGATACGGGCGCGCTGACACCTACCAATTCCGTCGTGGTCACGGCCGACTCCACGATCATCGGAGGCAGTGGCAGCGGAGCCCAAGGAATCAAGGCGGTTTCGGGAACCGGTGTCCTAACACTCAATTCGACAAGCAACTTCGATCTGGAAGGCGCCATGACTTCGTTCTCTGGCACGGTGCGGCTCACAGGCACCGGAAACGTCCGCCTGAATGGAACCGGCGGTTCCGATCTCGCTTCGTTCGATCTGGGCACCCGCACGCTCTCGGCGCGCAACGGCGGCACCTACAAGCT
>JAIYDT010000373.1 GCA_027487355.1 Verrucomicrobiaceae bacterium | reverse complement strand
TGGTTGGTAGCCATGGGTTGGTTTGGTTTCTCTCGGGGGAGAATGGTTATCAATGGGTTGCGAGTCACTCAGAGGTCTTTCCCGGAGCCGGAAAAGTCCCTGCAAGTGTCACCTGCCACCCAGGCGCTTCCCGGAAATGCCCTGCAAGCCTTGCAGGGGTCCGACGAGGAGGCCGGAAAATCCTTGAAAGCCTTGCATGGGGGTTTCCGGAAAGGGGGCGACGCGCTGCAAGGCGTGCAGGGGCTCCAGCGGGAGGCCCGGGATCACTTGAAAGCCTTTCGGGAGAGTTGCGGGGATGGCGGACAGCCGACCCAAACGGGACATGACCTTCTGGCAATCCCCCAAAGACTGCTGCAAGTCTTGCATGTTCTCTTTTGAGACCCATGCAACCCCACGCACCATTGGATACGTGTCATGAAAACGCACCGGTAACGCACGCCATTTCATCATGCTCATGATGTGTGCATGACTGACCGGATGTGTGTCGAGAATTGTTTGCCGGCTTTCTACAGATTCTGGGGGCTGAGGAAGATCCCTGTGACTGGGCGTTGTGGCTACCAATGGACCAGCCCAAACCGGCCACTTTTCCATTTCAATGACATACAAATGCTCTGACGACACACATGCTCTCGACATCGGCATTGAAAGCGTCTGCTCCGAGGCCATAGACGGTCTCGGAAGGCAGAGCCACGATTTCGCCTGCGGCCAGCAATTCGGCGGCTGCGCTGACGGCCGACTTCATGTCGTCCTCGCTGGCAGTAATGATCCGGGTCTCAGTCACGGCCACCGCTTAGCAGATGGACCCCGCCGACGGGAAACCGCAATTTCGCAATTCGGTGATGGCGGGTGTTCGACGGATCAATCGTTGAAGGTCTCCTCAAGTTGGAAGACTTTCACCGGGGAGCGGGGCTTGAGCGCGTCTGCGGTGTAGACGATGATGCGCCTGACGCCGTTGCGGGTGCCTTCCAGGACGGAGCTGAGACAGGTTTCCAGTCCGCCGTCCGCTGTCGGGTAGCTGATGGTGAGAGGCTGCGAGGGTCCGTTCGGGGAGACCGAGCGGGAGAAGACATTTCCAGGATCGAGGCGGATTTTTTCAGCTCCCAGAGTGATGCCCACGGTGAGGCCGGAGAGGTTGGCGAAATGGACGGTGCCTTCCGTTCGATGGGTGGGATCGTCCGCGAGGATGATGGCGCGGGGCTCGTCCCAATTCCGTGGTCCCCGGCAGACCAGGGCGAGGCTGGCAGAAACGGGAGGGATTTTCAGGGCAAGCCATTTGGAGCCTTGCTCGCGGTTGAGTTGGATCTCCCGGACGTCCTGCAGGGGCAGTTCGATGGGCTGGGAAACCTGGCCGAGCCGCAGACGGAGGGGGAGCTTGACTGGCTCCGCGTCCTTTCCTTCGGGAACCTTCACCGGAATCACCAGCGAACGCGGTGGGATCGACCCCTCGGGAGGTGCCACCTCGTAGCGGGCCCCGTCACGGACTTCCTGGACGAAAGGAGGTGGATCGCCGATGGCCAGGACGCGCAGCAGATGCGGCTTCGGCTTTTCCTGGGCGAGAATGGCACCTGAGAGCAGGACCATCGCAATCATCACGCGGCGAATCATCTGGCGGTGAGCCATGATTTCTCTCGTGGGTGATTTCAGCTACGGAATGGTGACGTTTTCGAGAGGATGGCGCGGCGGGAGAAACGGAATCGTCGCATTTGCCGCCTGTGCGTCGGGGAGTTTGGCGGATAGTTGAACGGATCCAATCGGCTGTCGAGGTGGCCTCCTTGATCCGAGTGGTGAACGTCAGATTTTGTTTTCAAACCATGAAGTCCCATGCCCTGCCTGCCTCACGGGGATTCGCCCTGGTTTCCGTCTTGATGATGATGGTGCTGCTGTCGCTCCTCGCGCTGGGGCTGCTGGGACTCTCCACCATCCAGATGCGCACGTCCGCGCAGTCCGGTCCGCAGCAGCGGGCGCGCGCCAATGCGCGGATCGGCCTGATGCTGGCGCTCGGGCAGTTGCAGGAGCATCTGGGTCCGGACCAGCGGGTTTGCGCCGATGGTCGGGTGATGGGCACGCCGACCACCGCGCTGCCGACCCATCCGCACTGGGTCAGCGTCTGGAAAACCAACCAGGACAACGGCACGCCGTGGATCGCCCGCAATGGCGAAAAGGGCGGATTGTTTGATCAGAGGAAGACCTTGAAATGGGAGGCGGCGAAAAGGCGGACGACCTGTCTGGTGAGTGGCAATGAGTCCGGCATCGTCTTCACGGAAGACGGTTCCGCAGGGTCGGGAAATCTCGTGGGCATGGTGGAGGAAGGCAGCCTTGGCAAGGGTGCCGGCAATGCGGAGATCGTGATGGCTCCGAGGGTGGGCATCGGGCCATCCTCGAAACCGAGTGGCGGCTACGCGTGGTGGGTGGGCGACCTAGGAGCCAAGGCCAACGTCGCGACGCCGGATGGGGCCGTCACTCGTGCGAACTCCCGATATCTTTCCCAGATGCTGGCGCAGGACAGCTCGTGGATGGCGTTTGGAAACAAGGAGCTGGAGACCCGTCAGCGCGAGCTGCTGGTGGACGAACCCCAGATTTCGTTGGTGGAGCCAGGGATGAAGGACCGCCATTTCCATGATCTGACCGTGTGGTCGGCCGGACTGCCGATCAACGTGGCGGAGGGTGGCTGGCGCAGGGATCTGACGGCCTATCTTGAGAGCGCGGGCAGCATTCCTGAAACGGTCTTGGGTGAGGCCCGGCTGCTGGGGCTCAGTGACTCGGACAACCTCGTCGGACCGGCCAACAGCCGTGCAGATTTCCTCTCGGCCAATCCTGGTCAGGCGAAACGCTTCACCAACGTTTCACCGAATTTCGGCCTGCTCCGGACCTGGGCCAGACGGGCGCAGTCCAGTCCTTTGGGGAGCCTTTCCCTCGACCAGGAGATCGGAGAAATGGCCAATGAAGACACCGGCGGGCGCAGCTCCAGGTCGGTCGATTTCGAAAAACGAACGACCAGCCATGTGATGCCGACTCTGGCTGAGGGATCGCTCTACTACAATCTGAGCTACTACCAACCGACCACCCCGGCGGCGACGAATCCCTATGCGATGCGGGTTCATTTCTATCCCCGTGTCGCCCTGTGGAATCCCTATAACTTCACGCTCAACCTTCCGGAGTCCGCGATCTTCATGCAGATCAATGGCAGCAAGTCCGTGGAGGTGACGATGCAGGGAGAGCGCAGCCAGCGGTTCCGGATGTTCTGGGGGCTGGGCAACTCCTCCACCGGCGGATCGGTCCGTGGCAGCATGTTCTTCAAGCTGGACGCCGCGAAGCTCAAGCCGGGTGAGACCCTCGTCTGGTCCCCGGCGTCGAACCTTCCTTATGATGAAGCGAATTTCGGAAACAACCGCCTGAGCCCCACCGTGGCTCCGAGCCCCGCACGGTCCTTCTATCAGGACCGACGCAGCGACGGCTTCCCTTTGTTCGCTCCCCAACCGGCGACCTCCGGATTCGTCAACAATCTGCTGCCGCTGCCACCGGTGGAGTGGCGGGAAATCGTTCCTCCCAAGCCGGCGGGTAACATCCAGAGCGTCGCCTACACCCAGGCCGACGATTACCTCATGTCCTGGAAACCCTTGACCGGCAGTTCGTTCGATCTTTCCAGCTTCTCGAACCTGCCGATGGGGCGCTTCGTCTCCTGCGCCTATCAGTATGGAGATGAGGATGAACTCCCCGTCGAGTGGACCTCGCTCGATCCAGTCCCGTTTCCGAAATCCTCGCTCACGAATCCGATCGTCAATCTCGTTCCTGATCGTCGGACACGGGATGGCTTCCGCCTCCGCTGGTTTGACGAGCCGGTTTCCAATGTCATCGGCTCAGGCAGTCTCGCCGGCAAGCCCCACCTGGAGGACTCCGCGATCGGCAACTGGAACCTGCGCGCCTCCTGGTCGTTCCGGAATCCCTATGAAAATGTCACCGACGTGGCACCGAACTTTTTCGGGATCTACACCCGGGATCTGTTCGATGGGGAAGTGGACTGGTCGAGCATGGCACCGCGCGCGTCGGGTGGCGTTCAGGCTGGCGACCCGTTCGACCAGCCGATCCGCTCCGGCACGCCACGCATTCTTTTCGATGTTCCCCGGAAAGGAACCGAGATCGCGTCGCTTGCGGCATTCCAGCATGTGAATTTCTCCGAGTTCATCTGGCACCCGACTTACGCGCTCGGCAACTCGCTGGCGGACCCCCGCATTGGGCGAAAGGGCACTGAGCCGGATCGCTCGCGAAAGATCGTCCGGGACTTCGGTGGCTGGAACAAGGAAAGCATCGGCTATTCCACGGACGGGCGCTCCGATACCAATGGCGCGACCAACCGAAGCAACGAGGAAAACTGGGCCTATCATGCGCGGGATTTCCTGCATCAGGTCCCGACCGATCAGAACGTGATCTATGATCTGAGTTATGAACTCAATCACTCTCTCTGGGATGCCTATTTCCTTTCCAGTGGCAGCGCAGCCGACAAGGCCGCCCTTCTGAAGGATGGATCGCCGCTGCCGAACGGTCGGATGATGGTGAATCGAATGGGCGAAGCCGTCACCGAATCCACGCTCAAGGATTTCCACCGCGCCGCCAGCGGTCTGCTGATCAACGGGGCCTTCAATGTGAACTCCGCCAGCGTCGAGGCCTGGGAGTCCCTGCTTCTGTCCGCTGCCGGCACCCAGTCCGCTGCCGGTGAGGTGGCCTTTCCCCGCATTCTTGATGCCCCCGGTGGCACCTGGGATGGCAGCAAGCCAAAGTCCACGGCGGCCTGGACTGGCCAGCGCGTCTTCAAGCGGGCGGAGATCCGTCGCTTGGCCGAGCAAATCGTCGCCGAGGTCCGCAGCCGCGGACCATTCCTGAGCCTGGCCGATTTCGTGAACCGCCGCCTGAGCGAGGATGAGACGGGAAAGAAAGGCGCGCTGCAGGCCGCCATCGACAAGGCCGAACTGAACTCGTCGCTGGTGTCCGAGTGGCCGCTGAACAACCGAGTGACGCTGCCGGACTATCGTCACGTGGATCACATCACGGACCCCACCAGCCTGGACCAAACGCTGAAGCCAAACACCTCCGCGTGGGGCGGGCTGGGTTTCCTCACCCAGGCGGACCTGCTCCAGTTCATCGGACCCGCTTTGAGCGCGAGATCCGATACGTTCCGCATCCGTGCCTATGGCGAGAGTCTGGACGGAGATGGAAAGGTCGAGGCGAGGGTCTGGTGTGAGGCCGTGGTGCAGCGCTCGCCGAAGTTTGTCGATGGTGCCGACAACATGATGGAAGCACCTGCGACGCTTGGCTCGATCAACAAGAAGTTCGGTCGTCGCTTCGAGATCGTTTCCTTCCGCTGGCTGAGCCCGGAGGAGATCTGAACGGTCAATCGGCTTTCAAGGCCGCGCGAAGAAAGGCGGGACGGTTGGTGGTGATGGACTGTGCTCCGATCTCGAGGAAATGCTGCGCCTGTTTCGGATCATCGATGGTCCAGCAGTGATACTCGAAGCCCTCCTTGCGGATGCCTTGGATGAACGCGGCGTCGATGCGCGGATCGGCCTGAGAGCTGAACCCGTCGGCATGGATGTCCTTCAAGGTCGCCAGGGCTTCGGCCGTGTCCGGCTTCAGCGTGGTCCCGCCTTTCTTGAAGCCAGACAGCCAGCAGGCCTTCAGGGTTGGGGACAACTTCTTCAACTCCCGGATCACCGGCGCATTGAACGAGATCACCACCACCTGCTCCGACTTGAGCCCGGCTTCGCGGATTTCACTCAGCAAGGTCGGCACGATCTCCGGACCGCATTTCACCTCGATGTAGAATTTTTTCCCGGCAGGCACGGTGGCCGCCACCTCCATGAATGTGGGAAGACGCGTGCCTTTCCATTCGGGCTTGAACCACGCGCCGGCATCCAACGCGCGCAGCTCCTCCAGCTTGGCATCCTTCACGACGAGCTTCGTCCCGCTGACACGGAGCGTGTCATAGTCGTGGATGCAAATGATCTTGCCATCACGAGTCAGATGGAAATCGCCCTCGATGGCATCCGCACCCTGCACCCAGGCCTCGCGAAAGGAAGGCAACGTGTTCTCCGGAGCATCGTGACTCGCTCCACGATGAGCGACAATGAAAGGTGATGCGAAGGCATTCGTGACGAGGAACACGGCAAGGCTGGTGAGATGGAGTCGCATGATATCTTGAGGAGGGTTCGGGTCAATTCACCGGTTCAAGCGCCGGATTTCCACAACGCTCGGCATCGGCCTTGGAGGCGGAGCTGTCAAGCAGGCGGAGACCGATGATCTCGTCCAATTGGAGCAGGAGACAGGTGTCGGCATCGGCCTGCGGGTTTCCGCCCACGGTGAAGGATTCCCCGCGATAGGCGGCGGTTTTTGAGATCTTCACGTAGTCGATGACTCCGCTGAAATACGACGTGGCGGTGCCTGCGGAATCAACGTCGGCCCCGACCACCAGCGGCAGATCGTTGCGCAGGCGTTTGCCCTCACGGGCCCCCTTGGCGATGAGTTTCCCATCGAGATAAAGCCGCGCCTCCTTGCCGTCATAGACGCCGGCGAGATGATGCCAGGTGTTCGGCTTCAACACGGGAGTTTCAGGCCTGATGCTGAGATAACTGTCGCCGATGAAGATGCTGAAGGTTGGCCGGGCGTCGTTGACGAAGATTCCGTAATCGGAGCCCTGGGTCTTGGTCACCAGACCGGTGCGGTTGCCGAACGAGTCCGCCTTGAAGCGGCTTTCGATCGTGAAGATCTCACCAGGATCGAATCCCGCCGAAGGCACACGCAGGAAGTCCGTCCGACCATCGAAGCGCAGGGCACGGTTCGGGACCTTGCCGCGCAGGGCGGGATCGATCGCGACCGGGATGGCAATCTGGCGCTCAGGGATGCGGTAACGGAAACCGGGTGCGAGATAATCCGCTTCGACCGTGATCACCGGGTCACGGAACGACACATCAAGAGGAGAGCCAATGCGCGAAGTCTTGAATTCCAGCTTGGCCTTCTCACCCGGTGCCAGTTTTCCATGTCGATGTTCGGGCGAGAAAGCCCAGCGCGAGTCGGCGCTCTCGCCCGTGACGGTGAACTCGACCGGACGCGTGGTCGGATTTTCCAAGTCCACACTGAAACTTGCAAAGGCCGACCCATCCGCCTTCAGCGGAATCTCTGGCGCACCGATCAGTTTCTGCTCGCCGAACTTGCGGGTCTCCGCGATCAGGCTGCCGGTCATTTCCAGCGGGTCCATCACCTTTCCCACGGGAATCGCAGCGAGGGAAATGCCCTGCTTGCGTACGGTCACCACGTCGTAGTGATGCATGAAGCCGAGCGACTCGCCGTAGCCGGGGATCTGGCCTCCGGTGGTCGCCAGCGTGATGTACTGGATTCCATCACGCGGACCATCGCTGCGCATCTGGTGGATGTGGCCGGCAAACACGGCGGACACGTTGCCCGCCTTCTTCAGGAGACCGTGAACGCGATCCCAGTCATCGCCATAGTTGGCCTTCTCGAGCGTCTTCAACCAGCGTGGATGGTGCAGGAACAGGAAGACATGATCAGCTCCCTTGGCCTTCGTGAGGGTTTGCTCCAGCCAGGTGAACTGTGCGGGGCTCATCTTCTGGGTGTTGGGATCGGTGAAATCCTTTTTTCCGGAGGCCGCATCCCCCTCGTCGGAATAGAGGACGATGAACCAGCTGTTCTTGTGCTCGAACGCATACCACAGCGGACCGAAGTGCGTTTCGAAGAGCTTGTCGTTGTCGCCGGCAGGCCGTTTGGCTCCCGCCTTGGCGTCACGCCAGTAGGTGTCGTGGTTTCCCGCCACCGGGAACCATGGACAGGAAAGCCGATCCATCACGTCCTTGTATTCCTTGGCCTGCGGAATCCACTTTTCCTCGTTGTTGTAGCCTTGGATCAGGTCGCCCACGGTCAGGACCAGATCCGGGGCCAGCAGATTGCTGTCCCTGACCGCGTCCGCCAGCACACCGACTCCCTCAGGTGGACCACCCGTGCGGTCGCCAAAGACCACGAACTGGAACGCATCCTTTTCCGCCGGCAGCAGCAGGGACTTCGCGCCCTCGCGCGAGGTGACGAATCTCTCGGGGCTGGACGGGATCGTCTCCAGCTTGGCGTGGTGGGCATGAAGATGATGCTCATGCCCGATATTCGGATTCACTCCATCCTCCTGGGCCTGAAGTGATTCGCCAATGGTCAACATGGAGACAAGTGAGAGACAGAATAAATGGAAATGATTCATAAGTCCGAAGTGACATCCTGCGAGATTCAGTGAGGGCAGGCATGCGGAAAAGTGTTCCAAATTCTTCACCTTCCGCAAAACGGCTGAGAAAGACACTCAATGCTTTGGTTTTCAATGGTTGCGGATCATCTCTGGAAATTTTGGCATCGGCATTCCCGCGCTTCTGGCGAGACGATTGCGTCACGGTGAACAGGTTGCCCGCGAGCAGCCAGCCAGGATAGCTTGGGAATCTCCAGCTTCTCCCGAGATCTCCTACTCCATTGTTCGGCATATCCGTATCGATATCTCAAAAATCAAAATCAAGATAGCATGAAACCAAAGAACATCCAGATGCCAGGCACCATCAAGGTCGCATTCTGCGCACTCGCCACCCTCTGCGCCGCCACTTCCACCTCCAGCGCCCAGCTCACGAAGTTCGGCAAGCTGAACGTCGTTCAGAACGATGCCGGGAACGTCGCCACCTCGGTGACTGTCACCCTGGGAGCAGGCTCCACGGGAGGCATCGTGATTCCGGCCGGATCGAACCGCGGAGACTACAACCTCAATTTCGGTCCTGGAAACGATCCGACGGTCGGCGTCCTGATCACTTCGGTCTCGCAGCTCTCACGCAACAACGACGCATTCGGTGACACTGTGGGAACCTTTTACGCCAACTCGATGGCGTCCGACGCAACGAACGCAGACTACTTCATTCCGATTCACAACGCCCCAACTGGCGACGAGGCCAACATCAACACGTCCTTTGCGTTCTTCCCCTACAACAAATGGATTGGCGGCATTGCCCGGAATGCTCCAACCAACAATGGCGCGATGACTACGCTGCTGGGCACAACGGGTCTGGATCTCAACACCGGCGGCGAATTCAATGACCCCACGGCCACCGCCGGAATTTATACCCTGAACATCAATTCCTTCACTGCGAATGGATTCACCACTTCGGCGACTGCTTCCCAAAGCGGAATCCTCCTGGTTACGGGAGGAAAGAACGAAGACAACTACGCGCTTTCCAAGGCAAACACCGACGGCACGTTCACGATCTATTGCCACGACAACGGTGACAATAGCACGACCTATGAGAACGACCCGGTGAACTTCGTTTACCTTCCGACCAGCCAGGTGGGCACCAAGAACCTCTTGGCCATGGGCCGGATCAGAAGCAATGCGACGACCGCCACTGGCACGGCTGGCGGTACGTATACGGTGACGAAGGGCACGGGCACGGCCGCTACCGGTGTCTGGTATCTGACGATTCCAAATCAGACCGACAGCACCGGCACCCTGATCATCAGTCCGGAAGGGGGGGCCACCAACAACGTGGACAACATCGTTTCCTACGAATGGGATGCCACCAACAGCCGCTGGATCATCGAAAGCCGCGATTTGCCCACCCCTGCGACAGGTCTTCAGAACGGAAGTACTGGCACCGAGGACATGTTCTCCTTCGCCTTCTTCGCAGCCCCACCGACTGCCTATGCCAGCAGTGGCTTCACCGGTGCTCCAGGTGCCGCGATCGCCGATGCCGACCTTGGCACGACTGGAAACCAGCCCGCCGTTCTCGGCACCAGCGCCTTCAGCACCATCAGCGCGGCCCTCACCAACTCCGGCTCGCTGGCCCCATTCATCCTCAACGGCGGCACCTACGCGGAAGCGGTTGACCTGACCGATGAATTCTCGATCGAGGTCACCGGCCCCGACCTGGCGCAAACGGTCAGCATCGGCTCCCTGGCCGGTCTTCCGGGATCCACCTTCGTCATCGAAGGAGCCTCACAAGTGGAACTCGGCAGCAACAACGGCACCACCGTCTATGGCGGTCTTCTCACCGGCGGAACCAACTCGGTCCTCACCAAGAGCGGCACCGGCCAGCTTTCACTCACCAACGCCAACTCCGGCTTCACTGGAACGGTCGTTGTCAATGGCGGCACCCTTCTGGTGGACGACCTGGGTGCCGGAGGCGATCTCAATGCCAAGCAGATCACCGTCAACAACGGCGGTGTGTTCATCTTCGGACCCACCAACAACGCCGACTTCCCGGACTCCACCAACCTCACCATCAACACCGGCGGGCGCTTCGAACTCCAGCAGGGCGAGAACTATGGACAGATTGTTCTCAACGGTGGCGAGTTCCGCTTCGTTTCCACCTCTCGCACCAACGTCAACAACTCGGCGATCTCGACCACGGCTGGAGCCGTTGCCTACGACCTGCGGAATGGCAGCATCACCGCCAATCTCACAGGTGGCGGCACCGGCGGTGCCCTGAACACCGGCACCGGAAACGGCCTCGGCATCCTGACCAAGACGACTTCTGGAACCGTAACCTTCGGCCCAGGGGTGAGCGTTTCCAGCGCCTTGGAAATGCAGATCAAGGAGGGCACCCTCGCCCTCCAGGGCAACGCGATCTCCAGCGGGGCGAATCTGTTGCTGGGTGATTCCCTCACCTCCGCCACCCTCCGCGCCGAGGGAACGACCTCCATCGTGATCTCGCGGCCCATCATTTCCGGCGCACTGGGTGCCCAGGTCGAGGTCGTGGATCCCGCTGGCAGGCTCGAAATGGTTGGAAACGTTTCCGGTGTCGGAGCCCTGACCCTGGCCGGCAGCGGAAAGGTCTATCTCGCCCCGACCACCCTGCCGCAGACGGTTTCCGTGCCGCTGGC
>JAIYDT010000556.1 GCA_027487355.1 Verrucomicrobiaceae bacterium | reverse complement strand
TCCCGGCGGACAATGCAGGCCTCGCCGGTCGGAGCATCGAAGGTGTTGGCAAAGGCAAATGGCGCGGTGCGCTTGGCAAAGGTGTAGAGGCTGCGGCGATAGCGGTCCTCGCCGGTGCTGGTGTTCCATGCAAGGGCTCCATAGGTCCCCTCGGTGGTGACGCTGGCGGGCTGAGGCGGAAAGACACTGGGGCCGAGCATTTTGTTGGAAAGGATGCTGGCCGAGCGAAGTGCGGAATCGCGCACCTCCTCGGCGTCGAGCCTCAAGCGCGGACCCCGCCAGAGCAGGATGTTTTCCGGATCCTTCTCCTCGCCAGCGGCGGTGGAGGAGCTGGATTGCTTGTAGGTCTGGCTGGTGACGATGAGGCGATGGAGTTTCTTGAACGACCAGCCATCGTCCATGAAACGGATCGCCAGCCAGTCGAGAAGCTGCGGATGGGAAGGCGGGCTGCTTTGGAATCCGAAGTCCTCCTGAGTCTTGACGATGCCGCGACCGAAAAAGGTGGCCCAGGCGCGATTGACCACGACGCGGGCGGTGAGCGGATTGTCGCGGCTGACGAGCCAGCGTGCGAAGCTGAGTCGGTTCTTCGGAGCCCCGGCGGGGAGGGGATTGAGAATCGATAGCACTGCGGGCTCCACGGGCTCGGTGGGTTGGGTCCATTCACCGCGATTGTGAATGAAGGTGCGGCGTGGGTTTTCTGCGGGTCGTTCCTGAAGAACCAGCGACGTGAGGAACGATTGCGGGCGGCGCAGCTCGTCGATCTCCTTTCGCGCGCCGGCTAGCTCCGGGGCGTTGAGAAGGAACTCGTTTCTCAGCAACTGGGTCTCCGCTTCGGTCCGATCCGGCTTGTGGATCAAGGGCTGTGTATCGAAGGAAACCTGGCTGGCCACCACCTCGCCCGCCTGGGTGGTGAGGGAGATCCGGAATTTCCCCAACGAACAGGCGTAGTGCCGTCCGAACATCATCGTGAGATTGAGGCTGGAGGCGGTGAGTGGTTTCTCTAACAGAAAGACGGCTTCATGGGCGCGACCCTGGCCCTCCGCACAGCTCCAGCCGGTCTCCGGATTTCCATCGATCGCGAAACTGGCCTCGGCCTGCGAGCCGAAATGGTTCTTGGCATAACTCTGGCTGGCCTTGGCGATCTTGACCGGCTGGCCGTCGGCGGTGAGTTGGAACTCGCCTAACATGAAGTCTCCCTTGGGTCCCTCGTAATAGGCCATCCCGGGGCCACGGGCAGGCAGTCGCGGATCCGGCAGGGCTTCCAGCCGGATGGCGGTGACGGCTTCAGGTGGTTTCCCGAGATCGACCTGATAGGTGTCCGCCTTGGTGATGTCGCCGGAGACGAAGACCGAGGAATCCGGTTGAATGGTGAGCAGCGGAAGATTCGAGGAGGCCTTGACCGGTGTGATGACCTGCCATTTCGCAGTGTGGGATTTCTGTTGGTCGAGCCAGGTGGAGAACGCCTTCGCCAGCAACTCCTTGCGGAGTGATTCCGGGTCGCCGGTGGACGGGGAAGTCGCACCGAAGCTGATCTTCATTCGTCCGAGAGTGTGCTGCGTGCCGTGTTGCTGTCTAACAGTCACCGTTGTGCCGGCATTCGCATCGATGGGAGTTTCAAACGTGAAGGTGGCGGATTTGTTTCCGTGGATGTCCTGACCCGGAACCTGCACGGCCCAGCCCGTATCGATCCTGCTGTCGATTGCGGCGGTGACGGGGTAGCCGGGCTGTTCGACGTTGGCAGTCGGTTGCGTGAGTTTCACAAGCTGTCCCCCCACGCGGACTTCCAGCTCACTGAGGACAAAGTTGCCGTGGGGTGTTCTGCCAGGTCCTTTGCCAGGAAGCGAGTCATCTGTTAGGGCCTCAATGCGGAGCTGGGTGAACTTGCCCTTTAGTCCAGGAAACTGCAGGGTTGCAATGCTTGTTTCTGGTCCCGGGGCGGTGAACAGAACCGAGCTGTCGTCGAGGGCTCGAGACGCTTCGACGGGTTCCGTGGTCACGGTAGGCGCGGGAGTGGACCAGACCATGGATGGATCCTGGACTGGCCACTTGAGAGGCAGGGCGGCAACCAGTTCATCCGCTTTGGCGATCCGTGCTGTAGCCTCGCGCTCCTGCTCCGGACTTGGCAGCTCGAGGGTCGGTTCGTCCGCATTGTCGAGGAACGCCATCATCGAATAATACTCACGGTGCGGGATTGGATCATACTTGTGGGTGTGGCACTGGCAGCATTGAAGTGTCAGCCCCAACCAGGTGGCGCCGGTGGTGGCCACGCGATCCACCATCGCCTTGAAACGGAACTCCAAGGGGTCGATTCCACCTTCCTCGTTGAGCATGGTGTTGCGATGAAAGCCGGTGGCGATTCGCTGGTCCGCAGTGGCTCCGGGTAGCAGGTCACCGGCAATCTGTTCGACCGTGAACCGATCGAAGGGCATGTCGTCATTGAGCGCCTTGATCACCCAGTCGCGATAGGGCCAGATCGTGCGGGGATTGTCCTTCTCATAGCCGTTGGTGTCGGCATAGCGGGCGAGATCGAGCCATTTGCGTGCCCAGCGCTCGCCATACTGCGGAGAGGCGAGCAAGCGATCCACTGCCTTTTCGTAAGCATCAGGAGTGCTGTCGGCCAGATACGCGGCCAGGTCTTCTGACGTCGGAGGCAGGCCGATCAGATCGAAACTGGCACGACGGTAAAGAGCCGCCTTTTCGGCTTCCGGGGAGGGCTTCAGCCCGCTCCCTGCGAGGGAGGACCGCACGAATGCATCGATCGGATTGGACGCTTCTGATTTGGGAACAGCAGGGGAGACGGGAGCTTGAAATGCCCAGTGCTTTTCATATTTCGCCCCGGACGCGATCCACTTCTCCAACACGCCGATCTGCTCCGGAGTGAGACTTTTCTTCGTGGAGGGTGGTGGCATCTGCTCATCCGGATCCTCGGTGTGCAGGCGCTTGATCATTTCACTCGAGGAAGGCTTGCCCGGAACGATCGCCGCGTCGCCGGATTTCCCGCCTTTCAGAGCACCATCGAACTCGCTGAGCAGAAGTTCGCCCTTGCGCTCCTTGTCATCCGGACCATGGCACTTGTAGCACGCGTCCGAGAGGATCGGGCGCACATCGCGACTGAACGATGGTTCCTCCGCCCGGATGTTGAACGCCAGGGAGAAAATGAATGGCCAAATGCGATGGATGGCAGGTGCAGGCATTGAGGCGGTCTGTTACGCAGCGGGTGAAAATGAAATTGCTTGAAAAAACCTTGATGCCCCGTCCGAAAATGCAGTCCGCCACATTTGTGTGTGCTGCCAGCCAAATACCTTGCCAGACGAACTCCAGTTTTTCCATTGATATGGCCACCATTCGAGGCAGTGCTTGTTTTGGCGAAACACTCGGAGAAGGTGTAAATGGCAGGTCATCAAGCGCAATTTCTCCAAGCGTTAAAGATGATGGTGTATTAGCGATCCGAACTTGTCATGTGACGTATTTGCGTCACATGACAAACGTCAGGAGATCCGCATGATTCCTTCGCTCGACACCGGCATCATGAACGCAACCTTCAGTTTACGGGAGATGACGGCTGCCGACGGGTCGATTCCATCAGTTTCATTGATAAAAACCAGCGGTTCTCATCAGAATCGGGCCTGACAGGCTCACTGCCCACCACAAGCTCAACGAGAACAAATTGCATGAACTGGAAAATATTAGTGATCGCGCTGACCATTGCCGTCGAATCGAGCCAAGCGAATCCGTTTTTCGCGATGGACACGGCAGTGCGGGATTTGAAAGAACTCGATACAGTCAAGTCCCTTGGCTACGACGGCATCGGATGGAAAACCGGCTCAGCGGAGGAGGTGGCCGCCTCCGTCGCGCAGGTGCAGCAGCACGGATTGAAATTGTTTGCGGTTTACAGCGATCCCTACGCCGTGCTGACCGCGACAGGCCTGGTGCTCGATCCCCGGCTCGAACCGGCCATGAAATCGCTCGAAAGCACTGACGCCGTGATCTGGCTGCCGATCAACAGCGAGGTTTTCAAAGCCAGCTCGCCCGAAGGTGACGCCATCGCGGTGCCGGCATTGCAAAGGCTTGCCGACACGGCGGCCACGCACGGATTGCGGGTGGCGATCTATCCGCACAAAGGTTGCTGGACCGAGCGCGTCCAAGATGCCGTGAGGGTCGCCAAGGCTGTCAATCGGAGGAATCTGGGCGTCACGTTCAATCTCTGCCACTGCCTGATGGTCGGCGATGAGGAGAAGATTCCCGAACTGCTTGCCGAGGCAAGGCCGTATCTCTTCCTCGTCACCATCAACGGTGCCGACAGTGGTAAACCCAACAGCGATTGGGACCAACTGATCCGACCGCTGGACGGAGGCACCTATGACATCGGTCGGTTGCTGCGGACGCTCGAGAAACTGTATTACGTTGGGCCGATCGGTTTGCAGGGTTACGGTGTGAAATTGCCGCCGAAGGATAACCTTACCCGTTCCATGTCCGCATGGCGTCGCCTGAACCCTTCTTCTGGAGGAAGCGATGGCGCAAAGCAGCCACCACGGAAGAACCCATGAATCTGAATCCGGTTTCAGCTCACCCGATATTGTCGGTCCCGCTTCTTACAAAGTCAGTAGCAGCTGAATCCACGCCCCTATCAATCTAACTGATATTCGCAAGCGAACAGAAGCCGCCAATACGAATGACGCCCTACGCCAGCCTCATCCTACCCATAGCCCTGATAGCCGCCGCCAAGGGCCAGGCCGTTACCGGACCGGAGATCGTTGAAAAGCACGCGATCACCCTGAATGCTCCGGTTGGCGAGCCGACCCAGTTCATGCCTCGCGGTCCGTTGTTGGGCAACGGGGACGTCGGCGTAATGCAATCCGGCCCGGCGGAACAACTGATCTATTACATTGGTAAGAATGATTTCTGGAGCATCAAATACCAGTCGCCAATCGCGGTCGGCCAACTCCGTATCCTGACGCCCGCGCTGCAAGAGGCGAAATTCCAAACTGTCTCCGACATGCGCTTGGCGGAAATCCGCGGCGATTACACCAATGGGGACGCTGCCATGACCTCCCGCGCCTGGGTGGATGCGAATCAAAATCTGTTATGTGTCGAGCTTTCTAACAAAGGCAGCAAACCACTCGCCATCACGCTGAAAAATTTCATGGGAGCCAGCGCAGCGACCGTGCCGGCCAGCATCACAGCAAGCGCCAATCCGGTCAAAATAGGCTGCGAGCAGCACGGTGGTGAACGATGGATCTTCAACGGCGAATTGGCCGATGTGGCTGTCCTCGACCGCGCCCTCGGCCTTGAGGAGATCGCGACGCTGGCCAAGGGAGATAGGAAGGATGTCCAAACCTTCGACGGAAAAGCCGGCAAGCCGCTCGCCGCGCCGGATGTTTCCAAGGCGCTAACCGTCTCCGGCTGGATCAAAGCCGCCACCTTATCCACCGAAGCCGACTACATCGTCAGCAAAGGCGATTGGAATCAGGCCTATAGCCTCGGCCTATCCAACGGTCACCTGCGCTTTGCCATCGGAGATTGTGTGCTGCAATGCGATGAAACGATTCCGCTGAACCAGTGGGTCCATGTGGCGGGTGTCTATGATGGCAAGCAAATGACCGTGCTGATGGATGGCAAGGTGCTGAAATCCACTGGATCCATCCCTGTAGTTGATGCTGGATTTCTCTACGCACCGGACGCCCCGAAGGCCGAGGGCCGTAAAGTCGGACTCGCCACACGGGTCATCGGCACCGAAAACGCAACCGAACTCAATCTCGATCCTGGCAAGTCCGTCGTCGTCGCCACTGCCATCCTCAGTGACTTGGACACCACGGGATCGGATCCATTAGAATCGGCCAAGGCGCTCATCGCCAGTCTGACAAGCTCTCAGATCGCCGCCAATACCGCTGCCCATCGCCAGTGGTGGAACGATTTCTGGAGCCGATCGTTCATCGAGATTCCCGACAAGACCATCGAGCAATGCTGGTATGCCTCATGGTATACCATGGGATCATGTAGCCGTGAGGGCAAGGTGGCCCCCGGGTTGTGGGGCAATTGGCTGACCGTGAACGATCCGATGTGGTTTGGTGACTTTCATCTGAACTACAATTTCCAGGCACCATTCTACGGACTCTATTCCGCCAACCACGTTGAGACTACACTGCCGTTTTATGGTGCCATGAACCAGGCGATCCCCCTCGGTAGGCAGTTTTCACAATCCAAAGGATGGAAGGGAATTCATCTGCCCGTTTCCATCGGCCCATGGGGTATGACCCCGTATGGCAATGACCTGGATCTCGGTCAACGCTCCAACGCCGCCTATGCCGCGCTGCTCTTCATCTGGTATTGGCAGCATACGCAGGACAACGAATGGCTGAAAACCACCGGCTACACCTATCTGCTCGAAACCGCCGCGTTCTGGGAGGACTATCTCAAGTTGGAAAACGGCCGATACGTCATCTATAACGACTCCATCCACGAAGGCTCGGGCCCGGACATGAACGGACTTCTCTCGCTGGGTCTGGTCAAGACCCTCTTCAACAACATGATCCCCATGAGCGAGGCGCTGGGTGTCAATGCCGAAAAGCGTGACAAATGGAAGGACATCACGGCAAAAATCAGTGCCTTCCCGCTTCGGGAAAAGGATGGGAATACCATTTTTCGTTACACCGAAAAAGGCATGGAATGGGGTGATGGGAATACCCTTGGCATCCAGCATATCTATCCGGCAGGTGCCATCGGACTGGACAGCGATCCGAAGCTCCTTGAAATCTCCCACAACATGATCAACGCCATGAGTCGCTGGCAGGACTCCAATGGCGCTTCCTCATGGTATGCCGCCTGCGCCCGCGTCGGCTATGATCCGAAAAGAATCCTCGCCGAGTTGAACAACATGTATGCCAGAAACGCTTTGCCTAACAAGCTGCTCAGCTTCGGCGGCGGCGGCATCGAGAATGTCTCTCCAGCGCTCGGCGTCACTGAGATGTTGTTGCAAAGCCACGAAGGCGTGATCCGCTTTTTCCCATGCTGGCCCAAGGATCAGGACGCGCGCTTCGGGACCTTGCGCACTAAGGGCGCCTTCCTCGTTTCGGCGGAACTCAAGGGTGGCATTGTCTCTGGTGTGAAAATCACCAGCGAAAAGGGCGGAGACGGCATTGTCCAAAATCCCTGGCCGGACAAATACGTCCGCGTTTTCCGAAATGGCCAGCCTGCGGAAAGCGCCTCAGGCCCACGCTTTAGCCTCAAGACAGCCGTCGGCGAAACCATCGAATTAAAAGGAGAGTAAGGATCGGCCAAACAAACGCCCCAGGTGCCAATCACAACATCCAAAATACTTGCTTCCATCCCAGTTACCCCATCCGGGGCAAGCGGGGATTTCGCCCAAACCTACCCTTCTACGGCTGGACCAACTTCAAAAACGAAATCATTAAGAAAGACGCATGAAAACGACTCCGACTCCAGTTCTCGCCGCATTGCTGATCAATGCACTCACAACTATTCTGGTTGCCGAGCCACTATCTTTATCGAAGCCCGGGATAGATTCTCAAATCACTTTGGGCGGCGAGGTCGGTGTCGCGGCGGAATCCAACATGGCCCGGTTCCGCACTTCGCCTTTCAACTCCGTGCCTTGGCTGCGCGCCGATCTCACCGGCGAGAACGCTCCGGAATTTGACAAGGTAAGCGAAGGCGGCATGCCGTTTCGGCCCTTCAAGAATTACTCCGGCGACATCTCCGGACGCTTCATTGAAATGATGGCGTTGAACGCACGGAACTCCAATGAAGTGAATCCCGCCTTTGCTGAATTGCTGAAGGAGGCGCCGAAACATCAGCGTGCGGGTGGTTACTTCTGCGCTTCGGGAGAAATCGATTGGCAACAACCCATTGACCGCACCAAGGATGGTGAGAGCAATCTGATGATGCCTGCTTTGTGGGGCAACGCGCGAATGCTCTGTGGGTTGATCGAAGCCTCCCGCGCTTTTCCAGAGAACAAGGAGATCCTGGCAACGGCAAAAAAGCTCGGCGACTTTTATGTCGGCATCGTCCCGCGGTTCACAGACCCGGCGCGCATGACGGAATACATCAGTGGCACCAGCTATGCTTCAGGCTATGTGACCTGCTGGTTCCCCGCCATGGAAGGTCTTGTGAAGTTATCCAAACTCACCGGCGACAGAAGATACCTCGATGCCGCCAAGGCCATCGCTGAGTTTTACAAATCGATCGACCGCATTCCTCTGGACCATTCCCACGGCATGCTCTGCTGTCAGGTGTCGCTGCTGCTTCTGTTTGAGGCAACAAAAGACACGTCCTATCTGGAACGCGTCGAGAAACGCTGGGATGAACTGGTTCAAGGTGGCTACATCAATCCGTCTGGCGGCATTCTGGAGAAATGCAAGGTGGTGGACGAGCGTGATGAAGGCTGTGCCGAAGCCGATTGGCTGCGCCTGAATCTGGAACTGGGCCGTGTGACTCAAAAATCCCGCTACTGGGATATGGCCGAGCGCCATTTGAATAATCAGTTTCTACAGAATCAGGCGGCAAACGGCGGCTTCGGACATCACAACATCGTTTGTGACAAGGAGGGTGTGCGGGGCCTCAGCGGTAACGTTTTGGAAGCAACCTGGTGCTGCGATTACCACGGTCAGATTGGATTCGTGAATTTGCGCTCGCATCTGCTTGAGCGCGACGCCGCGGGTCTGACCTGCAACCTGGCACTGGAATTTGCCGCCAAGGGATCCGCCGGCACGGTGAAATCCACTTTGAGCGCCGGTGCCGCGGCAGCAGAGGTCATGCGTCAGAAGATTCAGTTGGACGGATTGCCTGCCAGTGTGGTGCGAATCCGCCAGCCGCAATGGGCGGATTCAGTGACTGCGATCGCCGCCGATGGCTCGTCCTTGCCGTTGATTGCCAAGAATGGCTATTGCGCCACCAAAGAGGCGGTCACGAGTGTGGAATTCGTCTATGCCGGTGGTGTTTATGCGGAAGGGCGACGTTGCAATCGCCTGTCGAACGGTCCGGTTGAAGGTCAACCGTTCGCGCTCGGCTTTGGCCCGAAACTGTTTGCCGCCTCGAATCAATTCATCGCCTTGCCCGCGTGGCCCACGACCGTTGAAGCGCTCACGGCACAGGGCTTGGAGCTTTTTTCCTCGGCGCTGCGCGGCAAGGACTATCGATTTGTCTTTGATCGCTAAAGGATATCCATGAGGATCATTAACATTGTTGTCCTGCTGCTAACGCAGTTGGGAGTGATCAGTACCGCTTCCGGGATCCAGGAAGCGGTAAAGGTCTCTACGCCTCTTGGCGTCAGTGCTTGTGATGCCATTCCGGTTGCCGAGGCGCACTACAGCTTTGGCACCGCGCTC
>JAIYDT010000222.1 GCA_027487355.1 Verrucomicrobiaceae bacterium | reverse complement strand
GACCGGCTTCACTTCATCAACTACGCCGGAGAGATCGCCGAGATGGGCGCGGATGGGGCCTCATTCACCGGTTCCCGGAAACTGACCCGCAGCAACCTGGCGCTTCAGAACATCGTCGCGCTCGCCGATGAGAAACGCCCGAGCCGCGTGCTGATGTTCACCGATGGCTTTTCCACCGAGCCTCTAACAGAAGCGGCATCCCAGCTTCAAGGCCGCGACATTCCGCTCGATTTCCGGTTGATCCGCGAGGAAACCGAAGACGACTTCCGCGTGGCCCGCCTGGAGTTTCCCGAACGCGTCCAAGCCGGCGAGCCCTTCCTGCTTTCCGTCATCGTGCGCGGCTCGAAGGACAGGCAGTTGCCGCTGGTCCTGCGCCGCAATGGCCAGAAGCTCACCGATAGTACCGTCACGCTCGTCAATGGCGTCGGCAAGGCCGAGTTCACCGACCGCATCCCGCGCACCGGAGCCTTCGAGTATGAGGCGGAGATCCTGCCGGAAAAGGACGCCTATCCCGGCAACAACCGCTCGAGCCGCTGGATCGAGATCGCTGGTGGCCCGCGCGTGCTGCTGGCCACCCGTTTCAAGGATGATCCGGTGGCCAAAGTACTAGAGACGCAGGACTTCACCGTGCAGACGATCGACGATCCCGCGTTGCTGAAGCCCGGCCAACTGGTCGGAGCCCGGGCCGTGATCTTCAACAACGTCCCGGCCCACGAGGTGCCGAACGATTTCATGAAGTCGCTCGACTTCTACGTCCGCGAGCAGGGCGGCGGTTTCATGATGACCGGGGGCGACCGTTCGTTCGGTTCCGGCGGCTATTTCCAGTCGGCCATCGATCCCCTGCTGCCGGTGTCGATGGAGCTGAAATCCGAGCACCGCAAGCTTTCGGTGGCGCTGGCGATCGTGATGGACCGCTCGGGTTCGATGGCAGTCGGCGTGCCTGGAGCGGCCGGTGGCAAGGCCCTGACCAAGATGGACCTGGCCGATGCCGGGGCGGTGGATGCGATCAATCTGTTAGGCCCGATGGACCAGGTGGCCGTGCTGGCGGTGGACAGTGCCCCCGAACCGGTCATCCCCCTCACCCCCATCGGCAACCGCAAAGGTGAGCTGAGCGCGCGCACCCGCAAGATCACTTCCCAGGGCGGAGGCATTTTCATCTACGAAGGCCTCAAGGCCGGCTGGGATGAGTTGAAGAAGGCCAACGTCGGCACCCGCCACATGATCCTCTTCTCCGACGCGGCGGACTCGGAGGAACCCGGCGACTTCAAGAAGCTGCTCAAGGAAATGACCGATCAGGGCTGCACGGTTTCCGTCATCGGCCTCGGCACAAAGGCGGACCAGGATGCAAAGCTGCTGGAGGACATCGCCCGACTCGGCAACGGCCGCATATTCTTCTCCGATCGTCCGGCCGACATCCCGAAGATCTTCGCCCAGGAAACGGTGACGATCGCCCGCTCCGCCTTCATCAAGGATCCGGTCGGCGCGAAGCCCACCGGCCGCTGGGCGGAGGTTTCTCCGAAGCCACTCGCCTGGCTGCCGGAGGCGGATGGCTACAATCTTTCCTATGCCCGCGAGGACACCACGGTCTCGCTCGTCACGACCGATGAATACCTCGCCCCACTCGTCGCTCAGGCGCGTCGTGGTCTCGGACGCACGGCGGCGATTTCCTTTCCGCTCAGCGGCGAGAATTCAGAAAAGGCACGCGCGTGGCCGGGATATGGCGACTTCCTTCAAACCACCACTCGTTGGCTGATGGGGCAGGAAACGCCTCCCGGCATCGGCATCCGCCATCGACTGGAAGGCACGCGTCTGACCGTCGATCTGCTCTATGATCCCGCACTCTGGTCGGAGAAACTCGCCGCCAAGCCACCGCGCATCAAGCTTTTCGAAGATGGCGGTGGCCAGCCTTACGAAGTGCCATGGAAGCGGATCTCGCCCGGACATTTCAGCATCACACGGGACTTGCAGGAAGGCTCGGTGGTGCGCGGGGCGATCCAGGTGGGCGAGGTGAGTTTGCCCTTTGGTCCGCTGAGTGTGGGCTCGTCGATCGAATGGGCCTTCGAGCCGGAGCGATTGGCCGAGCTGCGCAGCGTTTCCAATCAGACCAACGGCCGTGAACTGACGAATCTAAAGGACGCCTGGCTGCGTCCGCCTTTCGTACACGAGGCCTCGCTGCGGTTGCCGCTTGCGATCGCATTGGTAGTGCTGGTGCTGGCCGAGGCCTTGTTCACACGCACCGGATGGAAGCTGCCCGTGCCTGCTCTGCCCGCCTCATGGAGACGTGAGGCCGCCCCGCGTGCCAAGGTGCCGAAGTCGAAAAAGCAGGTTACTGAAGCCGCTCCCATCATGACGCAGGAGGGTGTGCCAGAGTCGGCGACAACTGAGCCGAGGCCGAGCGAACCCGAAGAGCGACGTTCGCGCTACCAGAGAGTAAAGGACAAGCGGTGAGCTGTGTAAATTCGGCGTAAACGAGCTGCGACTTCTTGTGATCTCCATGATGTCGGAGGATTCTGCCCGACAGCCATGAACGCGACCTCATTCCTGCTGCTCTGCTCCGCTGCGATCACCCACGCCGCTCCGGTTTATCAACTCCACGAATGGGGCACCTTCACCACGGTCTCCGGATCGGATGGGGTGCTGCTGTCCGGACTCGAGCGCGAGGAGGAGCAGCTTCCTGGATTCGTCGAGTCCCACGACGGATTTGAAAACAGCACGCATCCCAACATGAACAACTTCGCGCGGATCGCGAAACTGCATGGGACTTCAGGATACGCGGAGCCGGGGCAGAAGGGCCTGGCAAATCGACCGCTCGCGGGCGTGACGGTGAAGATGGAAACCCCGGTGCTCTACTTTCATTCCCCGGAAGCTTTTCGAGCGAAGGTGAACATCGGCTTCGAGGGCGGCACCATCAGCCAGTGGTATCCGGAGCGCACCAAGGGCGACACCCCTCCAGAGCCCGCACCGCCTGCGGATCCAGAGAAGAACCCGACGCCATTCAAGGCCTGGCTGCTTGATTTCAATCAGCCCTATCACGGCTCGATCGAATGGAACGTGGATGTCCTTTCTCCTACCGACAGCACGAGGCAGCTTCTCTTCAAGCCTGGAGACACGCTTGGCTGGGTCCGTGCCCGCGTGCCGGAGGCCAATGTCGTGCGCACCGCCAGCGGCCAGACTGAAGGCTATCTTTTCTATCGCGGACTCGGTCACTTCGATCCCGGACTGAAGACCACGGTGGACGCCGACGAGGTTCTTCATCTCCGCAACCAAACCGGTGGTGCCATCCCTTATCTCATCGCCTTCGAGCGTCTGGAGGATGGAAGCCTCCGCTGGAGTGAGCGTCGCGATCCACTGGCCGCTAAGGGGTCGATCGATCTGCCGGAAAGTTCGTTCAAGACCGAACCGAAAGGATTCCCCGAGACTGTTTACAAGGCCGTGCATTCCGGGCTCGCAGGCTGTGGGCTCACCGATGCCGAAGCCCATGCCATGGTTCAGACCTGGTGGCACAGTTGTTTTGAATCCCGTGGCCTGCGGGTGTTCTGGGTCTTGCCTCGTGACAAGACCGATCAACTCCTGCCGCTGGAGGTTTCCCCTGCTCCGAACCAACTCGTGCGCGTGCTGGTGGGTCGATCGGAAGTCCTTCGCCCTCGCGATGAAAAGGAATGGCTGCGGCTCGCCCGTCTGACCGGCAACGAAGCCTACGTCTGGAGCAGCGTGGTGCACGGCAACCGCTTCGGCCTCGCGATCAAGGAACGCATCCAGTCGCTGGATCATCAGGCAGCGAAGTGAAATGCCATGCGTCCGGTAGATGCGGATCTGATCATCGGTGAGTTGGGAGAAAGAGCCTCCAGAGCACTCGTCTTCGTACGTAGTCCCGCCCTTCAGGGGGATTCCAAAGCCCCCGTCTTCACGTTCATATCCCAAGAATTGGCTTTCCTGAGGCTTTGAAGACCCCCTGAAGGGCGGGACTACGAACGAAGACCGAGGCAATGCGGAGTTGCCCGGAGAGAGCGATTTCCGCTAGATGAGGCATGACTTTCGAGGAACCGACTCCATCCACCCAGCCAGATGGGCAGCCCGAGAGCTTCCTGGAAGCGGTCGCGGCACCGCTGGTGAAGAATGTCGAGCTCCAGCACGCGGCGAAGAATGTCTTGCGGGCGATGGTGGTCGAGGCGGGTGCTCTCGACGATGCCACCCGGAGAATCGAGTCAAAGGCGTTCAAGTGGAAGCGCTGGCTGATGCCGCTGCTGGGTTTTGCAGTGGTGCTTGTGCTCGCCGCTCCGAGTCTGTGGCAGGTGGTGAAGATGTTCCATGTTCAGGAAACCCACTTTACCCGAATTTACGGAGGATCCCGTAGATCCAGCATTCCCCTGATCAAGCCAGATGTCTTTCAGACCTCGCGTCTCAGTGCAGATGAAAAGATGATCCTTCTGGGCGATGATGAGGCGCTCACCGAAGAGGAGCGGCTGAAGGCGATCGTCGATCGGTTTCCGGATCGGCCTGAATTCTATGCGGAATATGCCGAACACTGCCTCCGGACCAACAAGAAGCTGCCCCGCGATTTCGATGCCACTGTTGCGAGGATCGATCCAGCAAACGGCTATTTCTCCCATCTCAAGGGCCTGGAGGCAGGCTCCGGATCCGTGGATGTCAGGTTCGGGGGTAGCAACCACCTCAAGTTCTACATCCGCAACGCCAGCAAACTGGAGGAGGCGAATCAATGGATTCATCGGGCTGCTCAAGCCGACAAATACCGCAGCTACAAAACGGAACTCAGGGAGCAGAGGAGCCGACTCCTTCCTCCAAGGGATGACTTCTTCAATAGTGCGATATCTATCATGTTGAACCAGTCTCGCTCGTGGTTCTATTATTCCGACTTGGCTTCGGAAAGCGTCGTTCCGATTGCCGGGCTGGAAGCAGCTGGAAAATCCGTGGATCCGGAACGATTCAAGCTGGGCGTGGATGACTATCGGGAAATTCAGCGGAAAGTCATTCTGGACGCCCCCGCCACGAGTCGAGAACTTCACACTTCATCGCCGATTCCAACCGTCATCCGGTTTCTCTCCAACATGGCGAGCAAGTTCAAGCTCGAGCCCGAGGGTAGCCATCTTGGGAAACTCGACGACTGGATCGTCAAAAATCCGAGCCCTCATCGATATCTGATCGGGCCTACTTCGGCCTCCCCTGCATGGAAACACATGATGAGCAGTTGCTCTTCTCTGCATCGCGTTTCAGACCACTACTTTCGACTGATCCCAGAAGAAGCCTTGCCCTCCAAGCAAGATCTCACCCCCGGACGCCTTGCCGAGCATGCCCTGTGGGGACGTGCTGCCTCGCTGATGGGGGTCGCACTGCTGGCTGCGCTCGCCTGGATCATGCTGCTTTATCGTTTCCGACATGGCCGGCTTCCGCGACTGGTGACGCATTCGCTGAAAAAAGCCCTGCTCCCGGTGGACTATCTTTGGATCCTGCTGCTTGGCGTCGGACTGCCTCTGCTCTGGCATCAGGCGGTGCGGCAATCGCCCTGGGGTGGGCTCGATTTCAGCCTCGAGCGGCGTCTTGAGAAACTGATTGCCCCGCAATGGGGACTGCTGGCCTTCATGGTGCTGATGGCGACGACCATCGCCGTCCGTTGGCGTGTGAAGCGTCGACTGCGGGGAATCGACCTCGGGATCGGCCGCTCGGTCTTCACCTGGATCTGTCTGCTGCTCACCGCCGCGACGATGCCCTTGATGCAATTCTGGGTTGGGAACACTTCATTACCCGACGAGTCGATGCTGGCAGCCGGAGCGGTGCCTGCGCTGTGGTTCGTGGTCTCGCTGACGCGCGGGTTGTTCATGCCGGTGGAGTCGATCTTCGGGCAGCTTCTCGTTTCACGGGTGACGGCGACGTCGTGGCTGCTGGCCAGCGTGGTCTTCGCCGCGTGTGCGCCGGTTTACTACCAGGTCGAACGTCATTGGGTGGCCCGCGACACCTTGCTGCAGAGCCCGGATTTCCCGAATGCCCTGGAAAAGCAGATCGTGGCCGAAATGAACCGCGAGGACCTGGAACTGCTGGAGCGGATGAAGATCGGGAATTAGCGCGACATCGCGAGTCGGTCGGAACTTGGAACTTGGAACTTGGAACTTCCGCGCCTTTCCTCGGGCATGGATTTGACGGAGTTTCGAAAGGAGTATTCGGATCGTGGCTTGAGCCGGACGGAGCTGGATGCGGATCCGGTGGTGCAGTTCGAAAAGTGGTTCCAGCAGGCGACCGAGCTGGGGATTTACGAGCCCAACGCGATGACGCTGGCGACCGTGGATGAGCGAGGGATGCCGTTCCAGCGGACGGTGCTGCTGAAAATTTTCGACGGCGAGGGTTTTGTGTTCTTCACCAATTACAGCAGTCGCAAGGCCGCGCAGATGGCGGCGAATCCGAACGTGTGCCTGCTGTTTCCCTGGATCACGCTGGAGCGTCAGGTGATCGTGCAGGGTCGGGCGGAAAAGATCAGCACGGCGGAGTCCTTGAAGTACTTCGTCTCCCGACCGCGCGAGTCGCAGATCGGGGCCTGGGTGTCGAACCAAAGCGAGGTCATCACCTCGCGGAAGTTCCTCATGCAGAAGCTTTCCGAGATCAAAGAGAAGTTCGCCCACGGGGAAATCCCGCTGCCGTCGTTCTGGGGCGGGTTCCGGGTGGTACCGGAAACGGTGGAGTTCTGGCAAGGCGGCCCGGCGCGGCTGCACGACCGCTTTCTCTACTCCAGGGCGGGCGAGGGCTGGGAAATCAACCGGCTATCGCCGTGAGGGAGAAAATGACTAATGCCTAAATCCTAATGACTAAACGAAGGAGAAGAATTCTTCCTGACCCCTGGCTGCTGGCCACTCATTCTCTGCTCGACGGCCTCCCACGCTTTTCCATTTGCCAGCGGGCCTTCTTGCCCTAGGAAAGGCGTCCGCCCGGGGCCTCCGGGAGGATCGATCGACCTGACCCAATGCGCGTATTCCGGATTCTTTTGCAAAAGGAGTTGAAGGGGTTCTTCCTGAACCCGTTCGGCTGGGTCGTGCTGGCCTTCGTGGCGATCATGCAGGGGGTCTCGCTTTCCTCTGCAATGAAGGGCTTCCGCGACACGGCGGTGAAGGACAGCCTGGTGTATGTGATGTTCCACACGCCGCTGTTCTGGTTCTATTTCCTGTTCATTTTCCCGCTGATCACGATGCGGTTGTTTTCCGAAGAGGAAAGGGCCGGCACGCTGGAGACGCTGCTGACAGCGCCGGTGAAAACCTGGCAGGTGGTGCTCTCGAAATACGGTGCCGCGTATCTGTTCTACACCACGCTGTGGATTCCGAGCCTGATCCAGTTGAAGATGTTCGGCTGGGTAACTGGGCTGCCTCCGGCCTGGACGGCGGGCGGCATGGCCGGGGCCTACACAATCATCCTGCTGATGGGTGCGGCCTTCACGGCGGTCGGCTGCCTGGCCTCGTCCCTGACCTCCAGCCAGATCGTGGCGGGAATTTTCACGATCGGGATGCTGGTGATCCAGTATTTCCTGGGCTTCGTCACGAGGATCTGGGGTGAGGGCTTTCTCGGGGCGCCGCTCTTTGAATACATCTCCAGCCAAGGACACCTGCACTACTTCGCGAGTGGCTTGTTCGACACGCGGCCGATCGTGTTCTACCTCTCGCTCACGTCGCTGCTGTTGTTCCTGACCTATCAAGTGGTGGACTTCCGCCGCTGGCGCCGCTGATCCCCCACTCGACCCCCATGTCCGAGCCTCTTCCAGACCCGCCGAAGAAACCCGCACGCGCCCTCAACCGCTGGCGGGTCGGTTCGCTGTCGGTCATCCAGATCGTTCTCTTCATCCTGATCGTCCTCGCCGCGAACTACCTTTCCTCGCAGTACTACACGCGGAGGGACCTGACCGGTTCCGAAGACTACACCCTTTCCCCGGCGACGGTGCGCTATCTTCAGAGCGATGCCGTCAAGAACCGCAAGGACCCGATCCGCTGGATCATCGCGTATCGAAAGAGCGCCGACTTCTACGAGAGGATCCGGGTGTTGGCTGATGAATTCGCCCGCGTGTCGGGAGGAAAGATCCAGCTCCGGGTCATCGATCCGGTGAGAAATCCCGACGACGCCGAGGAACTCGCGACCACCTACAAGATCTTCGATCCCGGCAATCGCCAGCTTTCCAGAAAGGACCTCATCGTCATCGATGCCCGGACGAAGGAGGAGATCGCCGCCGCCGCGACGGATGCCAACGCCACAGCCAACCACGTGCGGATCGTGACCTCCGAGGCGATGATCACCTACACCGTGGACCAGACGAAGCCACGCCCGGAGAAACAGGCGGGTGACAAGCCGACGGACACCGGTCGGGGCCAGCGGCGTCCGAGTGGCTTCCAGGGCGAGGATGTGCTGAAAGCGGGAACCGTGGCCGCCATCGAGGGAGTGCCGAGAAAGGTCTATTTCCTCGCCGACAAGAGTCGAATCGACGCCCAGCAGGAGCGCTCATCCTGGAAGACGCTCGTCGGCACGCTGGCGCTCCAGAACATCCTGCTGGAACCGATCACGCTCTCCGACAAGGACGAGATCCCCGCCGACGCGGCAGCGGTGGCAGTGGTGGCTCCGAGGTATGACTTTTCCGCCGAGGAGATGGCGGTGATGGAGCGCTACTGGCAGCGGCCTCGCTCGGCCTTCCTGTTCCTGCTTTCTCCTGGCGACACGCCAACAAGAATCCGCGGCTTCCTGCGTGCAAACGGGGTCACTCCACGTCGCGACCACGTCATCACCATGAAGGGTGGCCAGACGGTTTCGTCGGTGAATGCCGCCTTCACTGCGGGGATCGAATTCACGCGCGACCTCGCCGGACAATCGACCACGCTTGAAGGACAGAGCTCCTCGCTTGAGATCGACCTCCGCGACGACCTCGGCTCGAAGGCCATCCTGCCGCTGCCGCTGCTCCAGGCGGATCCCGAATACTGGGGCGAGACCAAGTATGCGCTCGGCAAGAACAGCTTCGACGAAAAGGAGGACAAGACGGGTCCGCTTTTCCTCGCTGCGGGCGTCACCCGAGGCACGGAGAACGATGACCGTTTCGCCGCCGATAGCTCGCGCATGATGATCATGGCCAACACGGATTTCCTCGATCCGGATCGCTTGCACGAGGAGCAGATCGACTTCCTCGCTTCGTCGATGAACTGGATGGTCGGGCGTGAATCGCTGGCCGGGATCGGCCCTCGCTCGCTCAGGACCTTCAAGCTCCCACTGCTGAATTCTCAGGTCTCCTTCATCAATCGCGTGAACCTGTTCTTCCTGCCAGCCTTTATCCTGCTGATTGCCGGCTTTGTCTGGTCCTCGCGCCGCGCCTGATCCGATGCGTTCACCCGCCTTCACCTTCCTTCTCGCGCTGATCGCCTTCATCCTCTGCGGGCTGGTCGGCTGGAGGCTGACCCAAGGGAGTCTGGACGTTGTGTTCGGAGCACCACCCACCGTGCAGGGCGAGTTGCTCTATCCAAATTTCCAGGGTCGTGATGTGCACCGGATCTCCCTGGCGGCCAATGGTGCCCGTGGGGCATTCGTGCGTGATGAGAAAGGGGTCTGGCAGGCGGAATACCCTTGGAAGGACCGGATGGATCCGCGATTCGCGGAGGCCATCGTCGACTTCACCCTGGGCACGCGGGTGGCTGAAGTCATCCCAAAGGACAAGATCGACAGCAAACAGGCGGACTTTCGCGACGGCCTTGTCGGTGTGCTTTTCGAAAATCAGGAAAGCCGCACGCTCTGCAAGTATGTCCTCGGTCGCAAGACCGCTTGGAAAAACACCGATCCGATCACCGGTGAGGAGGTGGACACCGTTTTCATCCGCCCCTTGGACAAGAGCCGGAAAAACTACGTCTATGCCTGCAATGGCGACATCCACGCCCTGTTCAAGGATGGCTTGCGCTACCTCCGCGATCACCAGCCCTTCCTGTTCAGACCGACTTTCCTCCAGCAGATCCGGATCAAGAATGCCAGCGGGGAACTGACCCTTGGCAGGGAATTGCCCGACCGCCCCTGGCGCATCCTCAAGCCCCTCGACCTGCCCACCGACACCGTCGCGATGAAGCGCCTGCTCGAAGGCCTCCTCACCCTGCGCGCCCTCAAGGTCAGCGACCGCGCCGACGTCACCCTGCCAACCACCGCCAACACGGCGGGTTCCGAACAGATCGCCATCCGCCTCTTCGGCTCCTCGACGGAAACGGTCCTCGACATTCATCCGGCCCAATCCGCCGACGCCAACTCGCGCCTGGCCACCGTGAGTGATCGGCCCAACGCAGTCTTCGAGCTGCCCTCGAAGGCCAATGCCGATCTTGTCTCGCTCTCGTCGCTTCCCCTCACGGTCAACGATCTCCGCGACTCCACCCTCACCAACATCAACGTCGCCTCGGTGAAAGGCATCCTCATCCAGCCCGCGGGAAAGCCATCATTGCTCATCACCAAGCTTCCCGGAAAATGGGTCATCGGCGAGGGCGAGAACCCGCCAGCCGCGAACGAATCTCGCCTGTTCGATCTCCTCAAGGCCGTCACCGATTCCAAGATCAAGGCCTTCGTCACCGATGCCGCCACCGACTTCACGCCCTGGGGACTCGACAAGCCCTTCCTGTCCCTCCGCTTCCTCGCCATCGACAACCAGGCCATCGAACTCGCCTTCGGGACCGACAAGCAGGGCGCGGTCTATGTCAACCGTCGAGGCACCACCAGTGTGATGAAAGTCGATTCTGAAATCATCACCCGCATCGCCACCCAGCCTTATCAGTGGAAGGACTCCAGGCTCTGGTCGCTCAACAGCACCGACCTGAAATCGATCACCGTGCGCCGCGATCTTCGTCCACCCGTGACGCTGGAGTTCGACAACTTTGATTTGAAGTGGAAGGCCATCCGTGATGGCAAGGACGTCAGCTCCGATCTCGATGAGACCCACGCCAACTACCTGCTTGAGGTCCTTTCCAACCTCTCCGTGAACCGCTGGCTGCCTGCCGACTATGCGGCGGCCGACCAGGCACTGCTGAACCCCACGCTCAGCTTCATCGTGCGATCCATGCTGACCGACGACGAAGGCAACGACCATGGCATCGGCAGCAAGGAGCTGATCATTGCGCCCGCGGCCGAGGGAGCGAACAACCGTTTCTACTACGGTCGCCTGACCTCCGACGAGAACCCCTTCGTCCTCGATCTGGAAACGCTCGATAAACTGAAGATCGAGTTGTTCGAGGAGGAGTGAGATTCGTCGGCCCGGCAAAGGCCCTGGAGATGGAATGCGGTTTGCTTGCCCGTGAAGCCATGACTCGAACCCCACCCGGCTCATGAAGCGATCGCTGCTGGCGGCAGGACTCGCGTTCTCAACCCTGATGCCCTTGTTCGGAGAAGAGGCAGGTACGAAACCCGGGGTGGGAGTGGACATGAACTACGCCCTCGAAATGGAGCGGGCCGGCAGGACCTGGAACGTGGACGGAAAGCAGGCTGACGTTTTTGAAACGATGGCACAGGCCGGGTGCGATCGCTTCAGGGTGCGGCTGTGGGTGGGAGATGATGGAGTCAATGGATTGAACGACGCACTGGAGACGGCGAGACGCGCCCAGGCGGCGGGCATGAAGCCGCTGCTGACGATTTTCCTCAGCGATCAATGGGCGGACTTTGTGAAACAGCCCCGTCCGGCGGCATGGAAGGACCTGGACCCGGAGGCCTTGTTGAAGGAGATCGAGGCCTACACGGAAAGGGTCGCGCGCCGGTTTGTGGACGCAGGAATCAAGGTCGAGGCCTACGAGATCGGCAATGAGATCGACTTCGGAATCTGCGGGGTCTTTGAAGAGGAATGGCCGAAGCGGGTGAGCCTCGACCACATGCGCACGGCGATCTGGCCGAAGATGGCAGGCATTCTCTCGGCGGCCCAGCGCGGGGTCCGGAAGGTGGCCCCTGATGCACGATTCGTCCTGCACCTGACGCAGTGGGAAAACGCGGAGTTTTGCGTGGAGTTCTGGAAGTTGATGATCGCGCAGGGCGTGGCGGTGGACTTCGCCGGGCTCAGCTATTTTCCCACGGCAGCGACGGCCATCAGCCATCGCTCGCTGACCTATCTTCAGGGGCAGATCGGAGCGATTCACGAGGCATTGAAGCGGTCGGTGGTGATCTGTGAGACCGGCTATCCATCCGAGGCCTGGTTCGGCGG